>CANFGA010000086.1 GCA_947446335.1 Oxalobacteraceae bacterium
GTCGCTCCCGGCAACGCAGCGGCAGACTTGAAAGCGCAAATCCTGCATTGAGGTCGGCATGAACTACAAAGCGCCCTTCTGGCTGCCCAGCGGCCATCTGCAAACGATCTATCCGGCCCTGTGCATCACAAAGCCGGATGTCGCATTCCGGCGCGAGCGCTGGAACGCCCCCGATGGCGACTTCATCGATGTCGATTTCGTCGATGGCAAGCCCGGCCAGCCTTTCGTGGTCCTGTTTCATGGGCTCGAAGGCTCGTCAGGCAGCCACTACGCCAGGTCCTTGATGGCCGACGTGGCAGCGCGCGGCTGGTCGGGCGCGGTGCCACATTTTCGTGGCTGCTCGGGCGAGCAAAACCGGGCGCCGCGCTTTTACCATTCGGGCGATGCCGCCGAAATCGACTGGGTCGTGCGCCGCCTGCAAGGAGGCGCGCAGGGCAAGTTTTACGCAGTGGGCGTGTCGCTCGGTGGCAATGCGCTGCTGCGCTGGCTCGGCGAGTCCCAGCACCGGGCCGAGATTGTCGATGCCGCCTGCTCGGTATCGGCCCCGCTCGATCTGGCACAAGGCGGCAAAACGCTCTCGCGTGGCGTCAACATGCTGTACACGCGGATGTTCCTGCAAACGCTGAAACCGAAATGCGCGGCCAAGCTGAAACAATTTCCGGGCCTGTTCGACGGCGCTGCGATGCTGGCTGCGCGCGACCTGTATGCATTCGACAATGTCATTACTGCGCCGCTGCACGGCTATCGCAACACCGAAGATTACTGGGACCGCGCCAGCGCCAAGCACGTGCTGCACGACATCACCGTGCCCACGCTGGTGCTCAATGCCCAAAACGATCCTTTCTTGCCCGGCCGTTACCTGCCGCGCCACGCAGCCCCTGGCGTTGTGCTCGACTATCCTCTGGCCGGCGGCCATGTCGGCTTTGTCGTGGGCCAATTGCCGGGTAGCCTGGCCTGGTTGCCGCAACGCCTGATCCACTTCCTGGAGGGCAAGCAGAGCGGCAGCGTGCCGCAAGACCAGTCCGACTGTGCCGCCATCCCCACTTGAAACGGAATTGAACATGGACGATATCGTCAAACAAGCGATCGCGAAATGGCCCGATGTACCGGCCTGTCACGGCTGGCTGGCGCTCGACGCGCGTGGCCACTGGCGCATGCGCGACGAGCGCGCGCAAAGCCTGGACCTGGCCGGCGACAAGATCGCCCATGTCGCGCTGATGGCCTTCATTGCGCGCAATTACGATCAAGATGACGATGGTTGCTGGTTTTTTCAAAATGGTCCGCAGCGCGTCTACGTTAACCTGGAAGCGACGCCCTACATCTGCCGCAGCGATGCCAGGCAGGGTTTCGTGTTGCATACCGGACTGCCGATTCCCCAGGTCGACGCCGCCTGGCTCACCGATGAAGGTGCGCTGATCTTGCGATCGGGCAACATCCTGGCGCAACTCGACGATCGCGATCTCACCATCGCTTTAGGGCAAATCGAACACGATGGCCGGGCGGTCGATGACGATGCGCTGCTGGCCTGGCTGGACGGCGGCATCGACGCTGGTACGCTCGCGCTGCGCCTCGACGGCAAACTCATTGCGCTGCAAGCGATGAAGAGCGCCGATGTGGCGCGCCATTTCGGTTTCGTGCGCCGGCCCCGGCCCAACTGAACTGGCAGCTGTTTTTCAGCTTTTTCTTGGCTACTTCTTGCTTTCCTTGATTTCCTCGATCCGGCGCGCCTGCCATTCGCGCTCGCGCGCATCGATCAAGGACATGTCATAGAAAGAGGCGTCACCAGCCTTGCGCGCCAGATTCAACTGGTTCAGCCCGGCTGGCAGAGCGCCGCGCAGCGCATAGGATTCGGCCAGCGCCATGTGCTGCAGTGCGATCTTGCCCTGGGCCGCATAGGTCTTGGCCAGCAGATCGTGCAGCTTGTATTCTTGCCGGTACAACTGAAGCTGATCGCGCAAGTAGCGCGCCGCATCGTCCAATTGACCCGCCGCGACCATCGCCTCGGCATATTGGCGCGCAATGCCGCGTGAGCGCGGAAACTGCACCTGCGCCGCCTGCGCCTGCTGCAGCGCTGCCTTCGAAGTCTGCGCAGCACCGGGAGCGAGCATGATGTCGAGCGCCATCGCGGTGAGGATCGCATTCGGCGCTGCGGCCCCGGCCATGCTGAAAACGGCGGCGCTCGGCGCCGGATAGACCGTGGTGCGCGCAGCATCGAGCCAGCTTTGCGCCTTGAGCGGATCGTTTCTTTTGAGGGCGATGAAGGCCAAGCCGTATTGCGCCGCAGCAACCTCGCGCCGGTTCGGTTGCAGCAACTGGGTGTTGAACTTGGCAGCGGCGTCGATCAAGCCCTGGCTGCTCTCGTCTTGCAAGACGCGCGCGCGGGCCCGCACCAGATGAAAATCGAGGCTGTCGGCACGCTGCCGGTATGGCATCTCGCGGATGCGGGCCTGGATATCGGCGATGCGCTCGGTCGTCAGCGGATGGCTCAGCAGATAAGCCGGCGTCAGGTCGCTGTAGGAACGGCTGGCCGTTTGCATCCGGCTAAAAAAGGCCACCATGCCGCTGGTGTCGAAACCGGCCTCGTCCATGATCTGGAAACCGATGCGGTCCGCCTCGCGCTCGGCATCGCGGCTGAAATTGAGCTGACGCTGCATCGCCAAGCCCTGGCCGGCGGCGAACACGCCTAGCGCAGCATTGCCACCGCCGCTGCCCACTTGCGAAGCGAGCGCCGCAAGCACCAGCGCCGCGAGCGGGATCAACGCATCCTGGCGCTGCTGGCCGAGCATGCGTGCGATGTGGCGCTGCGCCACATGGCCGATTTCATGCGACATCACCGATGCCAGTTCCGATTCGGTCTGGGCCGCCAGCAACAGCGCCGAATGGACCGCGATGAAGCCGCCCGGCAAGGCAAATGCGTTCAACTGGGTATCGCGCACGGCAAAAAATCCGTAATCGAAGCTGGTTTCGCCGCGCGCGCCCGGCCTGGCCTCGACCAGCGCATTGCCGAAGTCATTGAGGTATTCGAGGATCGGATCGTCGTCCAGATAATCGTGATCGCGCCGGATGTCGCGCATGATTTCCTCGCCCAGTTTGCGCTCCATCCCGGGCGACAAATTTTCGCGCTCGGTATCGCCCAGCGTCGGCAAATTGAATGCCGGCGCCGGTTCCGGCATCTTCTTGAACTGAGCATGACCGGGCAACGCCGGCAACAGCGCCAACGCCAGCGCCGTCGTGAGCGCAACCCGGCGCGGCGCGGCGCCGGCGCGCGCGGCGAAAGTGTTGCGGCGAGAGTTTGATTTCACGATGCTATGATACCTGCAAGCGCCGCTCCCGCGCACCATCGCGGCCTGCGACATTGCGTCGCCCGCTGCCTTGGCCCTTTTGCCCTTCCTTTGATCGCCCCATGCCGAAAACAACCTTACCTCCCGCCACATCCGACCAACTGACCCATTTCGATGCCGGCGGCAGCGCCCACATGGTCGACGTGGCAGCAAAGCAAGAAACCCACCGCATCGCAGTGGCCAGTGGCACGATCCGCATGCAGGCGGCTACGCTGGCCATCATCGTGGCCGGCAATGCAAAGAAAGGCGACGTGCTCGGCATCGCCCGCATCGCCGCCATCATGGGCGCCAAGCGCACCAGCGACCTGGTGCCGCTGTGCCACCCGCTGGCGCTCACGCGCGTCGCCGTCGATTTCGAGATTGATGAAGCGCGCAGCAGCGTCCATTGCCGCGCCCAGGTCGAAACCGTGGGCAAGACCGGCGTCGAAATGGAAGCGTTGACGGCAGTCCAGATCGGCCTGTTGACGATCTACGACATGTGCAAGGCAGTCGACCGGGGCATGGTGATGACCAATATCCGGGTGCTGGAAAAGCATGGCGGAAAAAGCGGGGATTGGAGCGCGGTGCTGGAATAAGGTGTTGGAATAGAAAAAGGCGCCTTCTGGAGAAGGCAGCTGTCACATTGTTGGCATCGACTGCATGGATCTTTATGTTGGAAAATTTCATATGAAACTCACCCCCCGATTGACAGCGATGGCCCTGAGCATCTTGCTGGCGTTGCCCGCTGCGCCTGCTGTATTGGCCGCACCGGCTGACTTGGCCGCCGCTCCGACCGAACGCACGATGGGACAACTTGAACACGTCTTTTCCTTTTATGCTGCGATGCCAACCGGAACCACCGTCACGGAAACAGGACGTATTTTCGTCAACTTTCCGCGCTGGGGCGACGATGTTCCTTTTACGGTAGCGGAAATTCGCAATGGAAAACTGGTGGCCTATCCAGACCGGCAAGTGAACAAGGCAAACCTTGACGACCCCGCCGGCAGCTTCATCAGCGTTCAAAGTGTCGTGGCCGACGGACGTGGCCACCTCTGGGTACTCGACACGGCAGCGCCCGGTTTCGCTACCCCACATCCGGGTGGCGCAAAGCTCGTTGCCATCGATCTCGAAACGAACCGCATCGTCAAGACGGTCGTCTTTCCCGCCAACGTCATTTTGCCCACCACCTACGTCAATGATGTGCGGTTCGATTTCCGGCAGGGCAAGGAAGGCGTGGCCTATGTCACAGACTCGTCGCAGAGTGGTCCGGGCGGCATTATCGTGCTGGACCTGGCAACCGGGCGCGGCGAACGCAAGCTGAGCGGCGACCGCTCTACCGCGCCAGACCCGGCCTTTGCGCCGGTCGTCGAAGGGCGCAACCTGCGGGTGCGTGGCGCCGATGGCAAGACCAGTCCATTTTCGGTCGCCTCGGACGGTATCGCGCTCTCGCCTGACGGGTCAACCCTGTATTACAGCGCGCTGTCATCGCGGCATTTGTTTGCTGTTTCCACCGCACTGCTGCGCGATGCGAACGTGACCGGGCCGGCGCTGTCGGCAGCGGTGCGCGATCTTGGTGAAAAAGGTGCCTCGGACGGTCTGGAAGCCGACGCCAGTGGCGCCGTGTATGCCAGCGACTACGAACACAACAGCATCAAGAAGCGTTTGCCTGACGGCTCGTGGGCCACGTTAGCCCACGATCCACGCATGCTCTGGCCAGATACACTCTCGATCGGGCCCGATGGCTACCTGTATTTCATCGCCAATCAACTGCAACGGCAAGCCGTTTTCAACGCTGGCAAAGACTTGCGGGAAAAACCCTATGGCTTGTTTCGGGTGAAAATCGATGCCGCTCCGGCACCCACACGCTGAGTCGATACGAACTGTCCTGGTTCGCGTCCATGCCAGTTTCAACCCGGGTGGGTGGCGCGATCTGGCAGTGATCCGGGCCTGAATCGAGCTTGAATTGGGCAACAATTACCGTCTCTGAAGCAATATCGTCATTTTTTTCACATACACAAAGGCTACGAATGAACAATCTGCTGTGCGTGGTTGCTACCATTATCGCAAAACCCGGTCATGAAAATACAGTGCGCGAGGCACTCGAACTGGTCGTTCCTGCCAGTCGTCTCGAAGATGGATGCCTGCGTTACGATCTCCACCTGAACAACGCCGTACCCGGTCACTTCGTGATGTTGGAAGAGTGGAGCGGTACTGACGCGTTGACGCGCCATGAAAGCTCGCCGCATTTTCAGGCGCTGGCCCAGTCGGTGAAGGCAATCACCACCATCGAACTGACGAAAATGACCCGGATCGCCTGATCCGGTCACGATGCCTGCCGTATCAGCTTGGCAGCGCGCCCGTTCGCGCGCACCACAGGGTCTTGCAGCGCGGCGATGAAACAAGGCGCTGGAATGAAAAAACGCCGTCCGAAGAAGGCGTTTTTTGCATGACGAAGTGCGCTATCAATTGTTCTTCGTAATCGCTGTCAATGCAGCGCCCTGGGTCACGGTCGTCGTGTTGACCCATTTGATCGCGTCGGCGTTCACGGTCGGTGTCATCGTGATCGTCAAGCCATCGACGCCAGCGCCTATCCCGGTGGCCAGTGTCAGCACGATGACGCCATCGGTGGCGACTGCGGAAGCGACTTCCTTGGTCGCGGTAAACACGGGCACGCCGCCGCTGCCGGAATCACAGGTGGTCAACACGCCGCCATTTTCTTGCGAGCACAGGCCGATCGCGGTCTTCACCGCAGCAACCGAGCCCAGCGCATTGGCAACCTTGGCCCTGATCGTGTAATCGGTATAGGCGGGAATCGCCACTGCCGCCAGAATGCCGATGATCGCGACCACGATCATCAATTCGATCAGTGTAAAACCGGCCTGCGCGCGCTGCTTCATGATTTTCATCGATTTCATTTTTCTGCTCCCGAATGATTATTAAAGTAAGTGACTCACATCGGGGTATCAGCAATTGGCATGCCAGATGCTTGCAACAGTGCTTTCGAGGGTGACGCGCTGTCTTGAAGCGCCAAGTTGACATTTTTTGTCACTGGCAGCGCCGTCAATTGTCATTCCAGCGCAACAAAGCACGATAGCTGACAATTTTTGTCAGTCCGCGCAGGGCTAGTCCAAACGACAAACGAGCCGCAATGCGGCTCGTTTGGGGAGCAATCCTCCCCTTGTCGATCCTGCCTGAGGATCGGATCACTGCATCAAATTGCCGCCTCTGATGACAACGTCAGATTACAGCGCCGCTTTCAGCAAACGCGCCATTTCGGACGGGTTTTTGGTCACGGTGATGCCGCACGCTGCCATGATTTCCAGCTTCGCTTGCGCCGTATCGGCACCGCCGGAGATCAACGCACCGGCATGACCCATGCGCTTGCCAGGAGGCGCGGTGACGCCGGCGATGAAGCCGATGACCGGCTTCTTCATGTTGTCCTTGATCCAGTAAGCGGCATTGGCTTCATCAGGACCGCCGATCTCGCCGATCATGATGACCGCATCGGTATCCGGATCTTCGTTGAACATGCGCATGATGTCGATATGCTTCAAGCCGTTGATCGGATCGCCACCGATGCCTACTGCGCTCGACTGGCCCAGACCCAATGCGGTCAATTGGCCGACCGCTTCGTAAGTCAAGGTGCCGGAACGCGATACCACGCCGATGCGGCCCTTCTTGTGGATATGGCCTGGCATGATGCCGATCTTGATTTCATCGGGCGTGATCAATCCTGGGCAGTTAGGTCCGAGCAACAAGGTCTTGCTGCCGGACTTGGCCATGCGGTCTTTCAACGCCATCATGTCGCGCACAGGAATGCCTTCGGTGATGCAAATGGCCAGGTCGAGTTCCGCTTCAACCGCTTCCCAGATCGCCGCTGCGGCGCCTGCTGGCGGCACGTAGATCACCGACACGTTGGCGCCGGTGGCAGCTTTCGCTTCGCGCACATTGGCGAAAATTGGAATGCCTTCGAAATCTTCGCCGGCTTTTTTCGGATTCACGCCCGCGACGAAGCATTCTTTGCCGTTTGCGTAGTCGCGGCAGCCGCGGGTGTGGAACTGGCCGGTCTTGCCGGTGATCCCTTGGGTGACGACTTTGGTATCTTTATTGATCAGTATGGACATGTTGGTTCCTTGATTAAGCTTGACCGGCGGCGGCGGCGACAGCGCTCTTGGCGGCGTCTTCCATCGTATCGGCGGCGATGATGGGCAAACCGGAATCGGCCAGCATTTTCTTGCCGATGTCTTCGTTGGTACCCTTCATGCGCACGATCAAAGGCACTTGCAGCGATACCGCTTTCGATGCAGCGATCACGCCTTCGGCGATCACGTCGCAGCGCATGATGCCGCCGAAGATGTTGACCAGAATGGCTTTCAGGCCCGGATTCTTCAGCATGATCTTGAAGGCTTCGGTCACTTTTTCTGCCGTCGCTCCGCCGCCCACGTCGAGGAAGTTGGCTGGCTCGCCGCCGAACAGTTTGATCGTGTCCATGGTCGCCATCGCCAAGCCAGCGCCGTTGACCAGGCAACCGATGTTGCCGTCGAGCGAGATATAGGCGAGGTCGAATTTCGACGCTTCGACTTCGGCTGCGTCTTCTTCATCGAGGTCGCGGAAAGCGACGATTTCTGGATGACGGAACAACGCGTTGGCATCGAAGTTGAATTTGGCATCGAGCGCGATGACCTTGCCGGAACCGGTCAGGATCAAAGGATTGATTTCGGCCAGCGAAGCATCGGCTTCCCAGAATGCCTTGTACAAGCCTTGCAACTGGGTGCGCGCATCGAGCAACGATGCGGCAGGAACGCCGATCTTGGTCGCGATGTCGTCGGCTTCAGCGTCGGTCAGGCCCACTGCTGGGTCGATTGCGACCTGGTGGATCAGTTCAGGATGCTTTTCTGCGACTTCTTCGATATCCATCCCGCCTTCGCTGGACGCCATCAGCACCACGCGCTGGCTGATGCGGTCGGTCACCATCGACACGTACAATTCCTTCTTGATGTCGGCGCCTTCTTCGACCAGCAAGCGGCGTACTTTCTGTCCTTCCGGGCTGGTTTGGTGCGTGACCAGCTGCATGCCCATGATTTCATTGGCGTATTGCTCGACTTGCTCCAGGGTTTTCGCAACCTTGACGCCGCCGCCCTTGCCGCGACCGCCGGCATGAATCTGCGCCTTGACTACCCATACCGGGCCGCCCAGCGTCTTGGCCGCTGCCACGGCTTCTTCGACGGACATGCACGCGATACCGCGCGGAACCGTCACTCCATATTGCCGGAGGATTTCTTTGCCTTGATACTCATGGATTTTCATGCTGGCTTCCCTTCTAATACTGATGTGAACATGGTTGATGGTGCGAAAAAAAACAGGGGAAACTGCGGTCAGTCGGGCTCGGCCTTGGGGTCTGCCTTCTGTGCCCAGCGCGGATAATAACGCACCACTGCGGGGCCATCGGCACGCAAGGCGTGGCATTTGTCGATCTGAAATGGGCGCTCGCCCAGGTCGTGCTGGGCCCCGTCGCGGGTCGGGATCACATCGCCGGCGAAAGCCTGGATCGCAGCTGTCGGCAGCACTTGCGCCAGCTCGGTCAAATGGGTGCAGCCCAGCGTTCCCGCCAGGCATTGTTTCAAGTCGCGCCGGAAGCCCTTCAGCAGGTTCAAGCCGATGAGTGCCTTGTAAGCCGGGCTGATGGTATCGCAATAACCGGGATAGGGCACCGCATCGGAGGCTGCCTCGGCATCGACGATGAACAACTCCCGATCGATCGTCAGACGCAAATGCAAATCGTGCAAAGGCATGCCGGCCGGGCGCGGGCCCGATGCGAGCGCAGCGTCGCGGGTCTTGATGTCGGTGATGCGGGCGTCGA
>CANFGA010000087.1 GCA_947446335.1 Oxalobacteraceae bacterium
AGGATTCTGGGTGACCGAAATATGGTCGCAATAACCGCCCAAGGCCTCGTCGGAGGCATTGTCGATCACTTCCTGGATGATGTGCAGCGGGTTTTCGGTGCGGGTGTACATGCCCGGGCGCTGCTTGACCGGTTCCAGGCCTTTCAGAACGCGGATGGATGATTCGCTGTAATCGGATGCGGGTTTTTTGGTTGCCATGCGGGTTCAAGCTGAGCTGTGTTTATGCGGATGCCTGCGCATTCTATCCCTATCGGCTCGCTGGAGCCGGATTTTGGCCAGAATGAATGTTTTGGCAAGTGTTCGCAGCGTAGCTGCAAAGCCCCCGACCAGGATCGACGCCTTGCATTTATAATGTGGCGCTTGTTTGGTGTTGTGCAGCAATCTCATTGCTACGATTGCATGCCTGTAGCGATGCTGGCGGCGAACTTCAAGGCGTCACAATTGGCTGGCACAATCAGCTGGCACAATCGGCGATGGCCTTTTCCACAGGCGTGCGGCTATGCACGCACCAGCCTGCCTGTTGCGGGATACTTTTCGGATCGATCCATGTTGAATGAATTTGTAGCCATGCCGGCTTGGACGCGCGCGCGCTCCGGGTTGGCGACTGTGCTGGCGCTGGTGTGCGCGATGACCATGGCTTGCGCGCATGCCGGGCGACCCATGACGGTTGAGGATGCCGCCATCGCCGACGCCAGCAGTTGCCAGCTTGAAAGCTGGGTCCAGAATAATCGGGCCAGCACCGAATATTGGGCATTATCAGGATGCAACTTCAGCGGCAATCTTGAATTGTCGTTGGGCGCCGCGCACATCTCCGGAGAATACGGCAATCATCCCACCGCCATATTGCAAGGCAAGACCCTGTTCAAACCGCTCACGCCCGACGGTTGGGGCGCCGGCCTGGTTTTTGGCAACCAGTTCCAGCTTGGCAGCCGATTCATCGGTGATCTTTACGCCAACGTGCCGGTCAGTTTTTCATTTCAGGACGACCGTTATATCGTCCATGCCAACATGGGCTGGTTGCACGAAAAAGCAGCCAAACGGCATGCGATGACCTGGGGCCTGGGTGCCGAAACCAAGCTCACCGAACGCACCACATTGACTACGGAAACCTTCGGCCAACAGCGCGACAAGCCATTTTTTCAGTTTGGCGTCAAACACTGGTTGCTGGTTGATCGATTGCAGCTCGATACCAGCTATGGTGATCGTTTCGGTCGCAGCAATGCGGAGCGCTATGTCAGCGTTGGAATGGTGTTCTTTGGCGGTAGCATGCGATGATTGCCTGGATGGTAGCGACGCGCAATGTGTGCCCAGATTCGCCCCGCTTCAATTTGCATTCGTTGTTGTTTTCACTTTCAGACCGCAGCCGCTCACCTTCCCTGTATTAAAACAACGCCGTGCGCAGCCATGATGGCTATAGTTTTGTTACCAAAACCACGCTGCGCGAGTCTCCGATGGATGTCCTGCTGGTCTCTGCAATTGCCGCCTTGCCGAAAGCGGAGGCGCCGTGACGCTGCAAGCGCTGCTGCTGCTGGCCGCTTTTCTGTCGGTTTTGCTGGCGCTGGCCTGGCCGCTGGGCATCTTGATGGCGCGCGTGGGCGATGGGAAGGCTTGGATCGGCGTGTTCGGCAACCTCGAACGGCTGCTGTATCGCTTGGCCGGGATCGATGTTGATGGCGGGATGGGCTGGAAAACTTACGCTGTTGCGCTGCTGCTGTTCAATCTCGTGGGTGCGCTGTTCGTGTATGCAGTGCAGCGCCTGCAAGGATGGCTGCCGCTCAATGTGCGGGCGCTGCCGGGCGTTGCTCCCGATCTGGCCTTCAACACGGCGGTGAGCTTTGTCAGCAATACCAACTGGCAAGCGTACAGTGGCGAACAGACGATGAGTTATCTGACGCAGATGCTGGCGCTGAGCGGGCAACATTTCTTTTCCGCTGCGACCGGGATGGCGGTGGCATTTGCATTGATCCGCAGCTTCGGCGCGCAGTCGAGCAAGGCTATCGGCAATTTCTGGATCGATGTCACGCGCTCGACCTTGTACGTGCTGTTGCCGCTGGCGCTGATTTTTTCCGTGTTCCTGATGGGGCAGGGCGTGATCCAGAATTTTTCACCCTACCAGGAAGTGGCGCTGCTCGATCCGGTCAGCGACAAGCAGAACCTGGCGGATGGCGGGTCCGCGACCCTGACAATGCCGACCCAGACCATCGCGCTGGGCCCGGTCGCTACGCAGGAAGCGATCAAGCTGCTCGGGACCAATGGCGGCGGCTTCTTCAACGCCAATTCGGCCCACCCGTATGAAAATCCGACCGCCTTGTCGAATTTTTTCCAGATGATCGCGATTCTTTTGATCCCGACCGCTTTCTGTTTCGCGTTCGGCCGCATGGTCGGCGACATCCGCCAGGGTTGGGCCTTGCTGGCGGCGATGACGCTGATCTTTGTCGTGCTGACTGGCGCTTTGATGGCAGCCGAACAGCAGGCCCATCCAGGTTTGCAAGCGCTGGGCATCGACCAGAGCGCCAGCGCCTTGCAAGCGGGCGGCAACATGGAAGGCACGGAAGCCCGCTTTGGGATCGCTGCATCGAGCTTGTTCGCGGCCGTGACCACGGCCGCATCTTGTGGCGCAGTCAATGCGATGCACGACTCGTTCATGCCGCTCGGCGGCCTGGTTGCGCTGCTGTTGATCGAGTTCGGCGAAGTCATCTTCGGCGGCGTCGGTTCAGGCCTGTATGGCATGCTGATGTTCGCGCTCACGGCGGTCTTCATTGCCGGTTTGATGATCGGGCGCACCCCTGAATACCTGGGCAAGAAGATCGGGGCTGACGACATCAAGATGGTGTCGATCGCGATCCTGGTGACGCCGGCGCTGGTGCTGGCCGGCACCGCGCTGGCCGTCATGCTGGATGCGGGCCAGGCTGGCATCGCCAATCCGGGTCCGCACGGCTTTTCGGAAATTCTGTATGCATTCAGTTCGGCGGCCAACAACAATGGCAGCGCGTTTGCCGGCTTGTCCGCGAATAGCCCTTTCTATAACCTCACGCTGGCAATCGCGATGGGGTTCGGGCGCTTCGCGGTGATCGTGCCTATCCTGGCGCTGGCCGGTTCGCTGGCCGCAAAACAGCGCCTGGCGCCCAATGCCGGCACCATGCCGACCCACGGCCCGATGTTCATCGGCCTGTTGATCGGCGTGGTGCTGCTGGTGGGCGTGCTCAATTACATCCCGGCGCTGGCGCTGGGGCCGGTGGTCGAACACATGCAACTTTTTGCCAAGTAAAACCCGCTGCCGGGTGCCTCTGGCGCCGGAAAACTCAGGAGCAGGCCATGCCGCAAGCGAGCACGCCAAGCAGAAACTTGAGGCTGTTCGATCCCGTATTGATCGGTCCGGCCATCATCGATGCCTGCAAAAAAATGCATCCGCTGACCCAGTGGCGCAGCCCGGTCATGTTCATCGTCTATCTCGGCAGCATCAGCACGACGCTGCTGGCGATTCAGGCCAGGTTCGGGCAGGGCGAGGCCAGTCCCGGGTTCATCGCCGCGATCAGCATCTGGCTCTGGTTCACGGTCTTGTTTGCCAATTTTGCCGAAGCGCTGGCCGAGGGCCGCAGCAAGGCGCAAGCGGCGGCGCTGCGCGGCTTGAAACAGACGGTGATGGCCAAACGGCTGGCGACTGCGCAGCGCGGTGCGGCGTGGGTGGCGGTGGCTGGCGTCGACTTGCGCAAGGGCGATTTTCTGCTGGTCGAGGCCGGGGATGTGATCGCGATCGATGGCGAAGTGGTCGACGGCGTGGCGTCGGTCGACGAGAGCGCCATCACCGGGGAATCGGCGCCGGTGATCCGCGAGTCGGGCGGCGACTTTTCCGCCGTCACCGGCGGCACCCGGGTGTTGTCGGATGCGCTGGTGCTGCGCGTGACGGCCAATCCCGGCGAGACCTTCCTGGACCGGATGATTTCGATGGTCGAGAGCGCCAAACGCCAGAAGACGCCGAACGAGATCGCGCTGACGATCTTGCTGGTGGCTTTGAGCATCATCTTTCTGATCGTCACCGCGACCTTGCTGCCATTTTCGCTGTTTTCTGCAGCACAGGCCAAGGCGGCGGGCGCTCCCAGCGCGCCGGTGCCGATCACGGTCTTGATCGCCTTGCTGGTGTGCCTGATCCCGACCACGATAGGTGCTCTGCTGTCGGCCATCGGCGTGGCGGGGATGAGCCGGATGATGCAGGCGAATGTGATCGCCACCTCGGGCCGCGCGGTGGAAGCGGCCGGTGATGTCGATGTGCTGCTGCTGGACAAGACCGGCACCATCACGCTGGGCAACCGCCAGGCGGCCAGCTTCATCCCGGCGCCCTTTGTCACCGAGCAGCAACTGGCCGACGTGGCGCAACTGGCATCGCTGGCCGACGAGACGCCGGAAGGGCGCTCGATCGTGGTGCTGGCCAAGAAACGCTTCAATATCCGCGAACGCGAGATGGCCGGTTTGCAGGCAACTTTCATTGCATTCAGCGCCAGCACTTGCATGAGCGGAGTCGATCTGGGCGCGCGCCAAGTGCGCAAGGGCGCCTTTGAAGCGATCAAGAAATACCTCGATGCGCTGGGCCAGAGTTGTCCGCTTGAGGTGGCGCGCAGCGTCGATGCTGTGGCGCGGCGCGGCAGCACGCCGCTGGTGGTGGTCGATGCCGGCCGCGTGATGGGCGTGATCGAGCTCAAGGACATCGTCAAGGGCGGCATCCGGGAGCGCTTCGCCGAACTACGCCGGATGGGGATCAAGACCATCATGATCACCGGCGACAACCGATTGACGGCCGCGGCGATCGCGGCCGAAGCCGGGGTCGATGATTTCCTGGCCGAAGCGACGCCGGAAGACAAATTGAAACTGATCCGCAGCTACCAGGCCGAGGGTCGGCTGGTGGCGATGACCGGCGATGGCACCAACGATGCGCCGGCGCTGGCCCAGGCCGATGTGGCGGTGGCGATGAATTCGGGCACGCAAGCGGCCAAGGAAGCGGGCAACATGGTCGATCTCGATTCGAATCCGACCAAGTTGCTCGAAATCGTCGAGATCGGCAAGCAAATGCTGATGACGCGCGGCTCGCTGACCACGTTCTCGATCTCGAATGACATCGCCAAGTATTTCGCGATCATCCCGGCCGCATTCGTAGGCACGTATCCGCAGCTCAAGGCACTCGACATCATGCATCTGGCCAGCCCGTCGTCGGCGATCATGTCGGCGGTGATCTTCAACGCGTTGATCATCGTGTTCCTGATTCCGCTGGCGTTGAAGGGCGTGCCCTACCGCGCGATCGGCGCAGTTGCTTTGCTGCGGCGCAATCTGCTGATCTATGGCGCGGGCGGCCTGGTGCTGCCGTTCATCGGCATCAAGCTGATCGACTTGCTGTTGTCTGCACTGAATTTGATGTGATCCTTTCGTCCCTTTTTCGAGGAGTCGCCATGCGATCTTTGCTGCGTCCCGCTGTCGTCCTGTTCGGCGCGCTGACGCTGATCGTCGGCTTGCTTTATCCCTTGCTGGTGAGCGCCATCGGTGACCTCATTTTTCCGGTTCAGGCCGCCGGCAGCATCGTCTTTCGCCAGGGCCAGGCGGTCGGTTCGCGCCTGATCGGGCAAGCGTTCAGCTCGCCGCAGTATTTCTGGGGCCGGCCATCCGCCACCGGCTTGGTTCCATACAATGCCAGCGCGTCGGGCGGTTCCAACCTGGGGCCGGGTAATCCCGCGCTGATCGCCGCCGTTGCCAAACGCATCGATGCGCTGAAGGCAGCCGATCCCGCCAACACGGCGCCGGTGCCGGTCGATCTGGTGACCGCATCTGCCAGCGGACTCGATCCCGACATCAGCGTGGCCGCAGCGCTGTATCAGGTCGGGCGCATCGCACGCGCGCGCGATCTGACGATGCAGCAGCTGCAGGCATTGATCGAACGCCAGCGCCAGCGCCGGCATCTGGGTTTTCTCGGCGAGCCCTCGGTCAATGTGCTGGTCTTGAACCTGGCGCTGGATCGGGAGTTCGATCTGGCGCACCCTGTCGGCGGGATCGACTGATGGGTGACGCTGGCGATCGGCCCGACCCGGATGCCTTGCTGGCCCAGGTCCAGGCTCAGGAACGGCGCGCTGCGCGCGGCAAGCTGCGCATTTATTTTGGCGCTTCGGCTGGCGTCGGCAAGACGTATGCGATGCTGGTGGCGGCGCGCAAGCTGCAATCGGATGGCCATCCCTTGCTGGTCGGCGTGATCGAGACCCATGGCCGCAAGGAAACGGCGGCGCTGCTCGATGGCCTGGATGTGCTGCCTTTGAAAACCATCGCTTACCACGGCAAGGACATCGGTGAATTCGATCTCGATGCCGCTTTGGCGCGCCATCCGCCTTTGATCCTGGTCGATGAACTGGCGCATTCGAACGCGCCAGGCGCGCGCCATCCGAAGCGCTGGCAAGATGTCGAGGAATTGCTCGATGCCGGCATCGACGTGTTTTGCACCGTCAATGTCCAGCATCTGGAAAGCTTGAACGACGTGGTGGGCGGCATCACCGGCATCCGGGTTGGCGAAACCGTGCCCGACACGGTGTTCGATGCGGCCGAGGAAGTGGTGCTGGTCGATATTCCAGCCGATGAATTGCTGGCCCGGCTGAAGGCTGGCAAGGTTTACCTGGGGCCGCAGGTTGAGCGCGCCGCCCGGAATTTTTTTCGAAAGGGCAATTTGATCGCGCTGCGCGAACTGGCGCTGCGCCGCACCGCCGAGCGCATCGAAGACGATGTGCGCGCCTATCGGATCGAGCAATCGATCGCCGATATCTGGAAGACCGGCGCCGCCTTGCTCGCTTGCGTCGGGCCGGGGCCGGGCGGCGAGCATCTGGTGCGCAGCACGGCGCGCCTGGCTGGCCAGTTGGGCGCCGAATGGCATGCGATTTATGTCGAAACTCCAACGCTGCAGCGCCTGCCTCAGCCCGCGCGCGAAGCGATCTTGACGGCGCTGAAGCTGGCGCAGGAATTGGGTGCCGGCACCGCGGTCCTGTCCGGTCATGACATCGCGCAAGAGATCGTCGCTTATGCGCGCAGCCACAATCTGTCGAAAATCACGCTGGACCGGCGCCGCCAGAACTGGCGCTGGCCGTGGCGCCGCCCTTGCATCGAGCGCATCGCCAGCCTGGCGCAAGACATCGATTTGATCGAGTTCGGTGCACCCAGCACGGTGCCGGCGCGTGGGCCTGTGCAGCAGCAGGCGCTGGAGCGGTCTTTCGACATCTGGCCCTATTGCTGGGCGGCGTGCGCCAGCAGCGCCAGCGCTTTGGTGCTGCCGGTTTTTTTGAATCCGAGCGATGGCGCATTGCTGTTGCTGCTGATGGTGGTGCTGGTGGCGCTGCGCTTGGGGCGCGGGCCATCGGCGCTGGCAACGTGCATCAGCGTCGCTGCCATCGTTTTTTTCTTCGTCCAGCCCGGCTCCACGCCGGCGCTGTCGGTTTTGCCGCATCCGATGACTGTTGGCATCATGCTGGCGGTCGGCTTGATCAGCGGCCATCTGATTGCCGCGCTGCGCTTCCAGGCGCATGTAGCTGCGCAGCGCGCCGGGCGTGCGCAAGCACTGTATGAATTTGCCCGCGCACTGTCGGGTGCCTTGCAGGCCGAGCAAGTTTTCGAGACCACGCGGCGCTGCATCGGGCAGGCGTTCGCTGCCCGCGCCGCCTTGCTGGTACCGGATCAGGATGGCCATCTGGCATTGCCGGCGTCCGATGCGCCGGGCCCGGCTGCGCTCGACCTGGGCATCGCGCAATGGGCGTTCGACCATGCCGCTGGCGCCGGCCTGGGCACCACGACCTTGCCGGCCAGTCCCATCTTTTATCTGCCGCTGGTGACGCCGATGCGCACCCGCGGCGTGCTGGCAATCGAACCCTCGGTCGAGTCCACCGCGCGGCGCTGGATCCTGATCCCGGAGCAGCGCCAGCAGCTCGACACCTTCGCCGCGCTGGCTGCGATCGCGCTCGAGCGGGTGCATTACATTGCGGTGGCGCAAGAGGCGCTGGTCAGCATGGAGTCCGAGCGCTTGCGCAACTCGCTGCTGGCGGCGCTGTCGCGCGACTTGCGCACGCCGCTCGCTGCGCTGGTCGGCTTGTGCGAAACGCTGGTCGCTTCCACGCCAACGCTGGCGCCGGCGCAACTGGCGCAAGCCGGCGCCTTGCGCGACGAGGCGCAGCGCATGCGCTTGCTGGTCAATACGCTGCTTTGCGAACTCGATTCCCCGCGGCAAAAAGATGACTGAGGCCCTTCAGAGACAGCGATTTTTCTTTTTGTTACAAAATTAAATTGTACACAGGCAAGTCGGGGCTTATATTAAGGCTATCCCACTTTTTACGGCAGGCAGACCCCGATGCCCTTTACCGAACCTCCGAAGTCGTCCGATCTGTCCAAACCGTCCGATCTGTCCAAGTCGCCGGCAATTTCCGATGTGCCCGAGCCCCCCGAATTGCCGGCCGCAGCCGATGCGCTCAAGCCTGAGGCTGCGTCGGGCGCCGCTGCACCCCGCTCTGACGAAGACACGCCGCGCTACCTGAAGGAGAACGACACGCCGCTGGCGCTGGCGTGGCGCGTCGTGGTCGGACGTTACAAGGCGATCCGCGACAAGGCCAGCCGCAATTTCATGCGCCGCACCTTGCGCATCGGTGTCTCGGCGCGCATTTTTCATCCGGAACCCGATGGCGTCGGCTTGCGTAGCAAGAACTTGCAATACCTGGAAGAATCGATCGCGCAATGGGTCATGTCGCGCGACGTGCTGGTGTTCATGATTCCCACGGTGAATACCGGCGGTTTGCTGCATCCAAGCAACATCACGCTGCGCCACTATGCGCGCCATCTCGACGGCCTGGTGTTGCAGGGCGGGGCCGATGTGTCGCCGCAATCGTATTCGGAATCGGCCACGCGCCCGGAGTGGGGTGGCGATCGCGCGCGCGATGTCTACGAACTGGAGTTGCTGCATGAATTCGTCGATGCCGGCAAACCGGTGCTCGGCATTTGCCGCGGCTGCCAGTTGATCAACGTGGCTTTCGGCGGCACGCTGTACCAGGATATCGCCGCCGAGGTGCCGACTGCGATCGCGCATGTCAATGCGCAATACGACAAAAATCGCCACGCCATCCGCTTTGCCAAAGGTTCGTCGCTGGACACGCTGTATCCGA
>CANFGA010000088.1 GCA_947446335.1 Oxalobacteraceae bacterium
GAAAAACAATTCGCTGACGCAGAAAAAGACATACAGGTGCTCAAGGATTCCGGCGTGCCCTACGAATTGCTGACCCGCGATCAACTGGCTAACGCCGAACCGGCACTGGCGGCAGTGAAAGGCAAACTGGTCGGCAGCTTGCGCCTGCCTAACGATGAAACCGGCGATTGCCAGATGTTTACCACGCGCCTGGCCGAGATGGCCGTCGCGCTCGGCGTCAAGTTCCGCTACAACGTCAGCATCGATCACCTGGTCATGGCCGGCGACGCGATCACCGGCGTGCAGTGCGGCGCCGAACTGGTGACGGCCGACTCGTACGTGGTGGCGCTGGGATCGTATTCGACCCAGTTGCTCAAGCCGCTGCTGGGCATTCCGGTCTATCCGATGAAGGGTTACTCGATCACGGTGCCGATTCTCAATCCGGCGGCCGCGCCGACGTCGACGATCCTGGATGAAACCTACAAGATCGCCGTGACCCGCTTCGATGACCGGATCCGCGTCGGCGGCATGGCCGAACTCTCCGGTTTTGATCTGCGCCTCAATCCGCGCCGCCGCGCCACGCTGGAAATGGTGGTCAACGACCTGTTCCCCGGCGCCGGCGACACTGCCAAGGCCACCTTCTGGACCGGCCTGCGCCCGATGACGCCGGACGGCGCGCCCATCATCGGCGCAACCAAAGTGCGCAATCTGTACCTGAACACCGGCCACGGCACGCTGGGCTGGACCATGTCCTGTGGTTCGGCCCAATTGCTGGCGGACCTGATCTCGGCCAAGCAACCGGCGATCCGGGCCGACGACCTCGCCGTGAGCCGTTACGCCGGCATGCCAGCAGACACTGGTTTGAAGCACTCCCATGCTTGAGGACGCAAGCCGGAGCCGTAGCGGCGCCATCCTGACAATCGATCTGGGCGCGATCCGCGCCAATTACCGTTTGCTGCGCAGCCGCATCGGCAGCGCCAGTTGTTCGGCGGTGCTGAAATCGGATGCCTATGGCCTGGGCGCATCCCGGGTCGCGCCGGTGCTGTATCAGGAAGGTTGCCGCCATTTCTTTGTCGCGCACATCGACGAGGGCATCAAGCTGCGCCCTTGTCTGGCACTGGATGCCGAAATCTTCGTGCTGCACGGCGCGCCACCGGGCGCCGAAGCGGACTGCACCGAACATGGCTTGACCCCGGTGCTGAACAGCCTGCAGCAGATCGCCAGCTGGCGCGCGCATGCAAAAACGCTGGGTCGTACCTTGTCCGCCATCGTGCAAGTGGACAGCGGCATGTCGCGCATGGGGCTGTCACCAAACGAACTCGATGCCTGGCTGGCCGACCCGCACTTCCTCGATGGCATCGCCTTGCGCTGCGTGATGAGCCACCTCGCCTGCGCCGATGAGCTTGACCACCCGATGAATGCACAGCAACTGGCGCGCTTTCAAGCGATCCGCGCGCGCCTGCCGCACTGCCCGGCTAGCCTGGCCAATTCCTCGGGCATCTTCCTGTCGCCCGACTACCATTTCGATCTGGTGCGCCCCGGCGCGGCGCTGTACGGGATTGCGCCCAACGCCCGGCAGAAAATGCAATCGGTGGTGCGTCTGCAGGGAAAGGTCTTGCAAACGCGCAGCATCGAGGCCGGCGACCGAGTCGGCTATGGCGGGCGCTACCTTGCCAGCGCCACCACCTTGGTCGCCACCGTCTCGGTCGGCTATGCCGATGGCTGGCTGCGCAGCATGAGCAATGTCGGCCTCGCCATCGTCGACGGCATCAAGATTCCGTTGATCGGCACCGTCTCGATGGATAGCATCACCTTCGACGCCAGCGCGCTGGCGCCGGAGCGCCTCGCGCCAGGCAGCCTGGTCGACCTGATCTGCCCCGAGCAGACGGTCGATGCCGTCGCCAGCCTGGCCGGCACCATCGGCTATGAGGTGCTGACCAGTCTCAAGGCGCGCTTTCATCGCCAATACAAGGACGATGCAGCAGACGACGCAATGAATGATGCCACGCCAGCCTGAGCGCCGCCGTCAAACAATCACTTCAAACGATCACCCATGTCGTTTCACACCGTCGAACCAGCCCCGGGCGATCCCCGCGGGTTGGTCCGATTCAATCCGCAGCAAACTATAAAAATGGAGATGCAACAATGAAAGCAAACAAGCAAGGCCGGCAAGCCGAGGGCCTGCAGCGTGGCCTCGGGGAACGCCAGATTCGCCTGATGGCGCTGGGCGCGGCGATCGGGGTCGGCCTGTTCCTCGGTTCGGCCAATGCGATCAAGATGGCCGGTCCCGGCATCATGCTGTCGTACCTGATCGGCGGCGCCGTGATCTTCATCATCATGCGCGCGCTCGGCGAGATGGCGGTGCATAATCCGGTCGCCGGCTCGTTCAGCCGCTATGCGCAAGACTATATCGGCCCGCTGGCCGGCTACCTGACCGGCTGGAATTACTGGTTCCTGTGGCTGGTCACGTGCATCGCCGAAATCACGGCGGTCGGCATCTACATGGGGCTCTGGTTTCCGGACGTGCCGCGCTGGATCTGGGCCCTCGCTGCTTTGGGCGCGATGGGATCGGTCAACTTGCTGGCGGTCAAGGCTTACGGCGAATTCGAATTCTGGTTCGCCCTGATCAAGGTGGTCACGATCGTCTTGATGATCGTCGGCGGCACCGGGATGATCGTGTTTGGCCTGGGCAACGACGGCGTCGCGATCGGCATCAGCAACCTGTGGGTCAATGGCGGCTTCTTTCCGAACGGCGCCCAGGGCGTCTTGATGTCGCTGCAGATGGTGATGTTCGCCTATCTGGGCGTCGAAATGATCGGCTTGACCGCCGGCGAAGCGGCCAACCCGAAGAAATCGATTCCGGACGCGATCAATTCCGTATTCTGGCGCATCCTCATTTTCTACGTCGGCGCGATGTTCGTGATCCTGTCGATCTATCCATGGAATGAAATCGGCACCCAGGGCAGCCCTTTCGTGATGACCTTCGAGCGCCTCGGGATCAAGACGGCAGTGGGCATCATCAACTTCGTCGTCGTCACCGCAGCCTTGTCGTCTTGCAACGGCGGCATCTTCAGCACCGGCCGCATGCTGTTCAACCTGGCGCAGCAAGGCCAGGCGCCGCGCGCTTTTGCCCAAACCACGGCCAACGGCGTGCCGCGCTGGGCGATCCTGGTCTCGATGGTGGCGCTGCTGTTCGGCGTGCTGTTGAACTATCTGGTGCCCGAAAAAGTGTTCATGTGGGTGACGTCGATCTCGACTTTCGGCGCGATCTGGACCTGGGGCGTGATCCTGGTGACGCAAATGAAATTTCGCCAGACGCTGTCCAAGCAGGAAATCAAGACACTGGCGTTCCGCATGCCGTTCTATCCTTACGGTTCCTATGTTGCGCTCGCCTTCCTGGCTTTGGTGATCGCTCTGATGGCCTACTTCCCCGATACGCGCATCGCGTTGATCGTCGGACCGGCATGGCTGGTGCTGCTGACGGTGCTGTATCACGTGCTGAACCTGGCGCCGCACCATCCGAAGCAGATCGCCAAGATGGCCCGCTTGCAACCGCAAAAATGATCGATCAGATCGACTTTGGCGACACGCTGCCAAAGCCGATCCCCCCTTTCGGGCCGGACAACTGCGCCGGCGCCGATTCACTTCCCTGACCAGATTATTCGCTTCAAGTAGCAGCGCATTGACAGGAATACCAGCCCATTGATGACTTTGTCTATTTTGATCTACATCAATCTTTTAATTTATGGCCAGCATTAATATTGCCGCCTGATGCCAAATATTCACTGACTGATCTGGAGCAAATAATAATGAAAAATAAACAAATTGCTGTCATCTTGCTGGCGCTCGGTTCTGCGCTGACCTTCCCTGCCCACGCGGCAGATGCGCCGGCGGCCGCACCGCTGGGCGCGATCGAACGCAGCGATGTCAAGCAAGCCACGGCCTTGCTCGATCGCGCCGTCGCTTACATCGGAACGAATGGCCCTGAAAAATCGCTGATCGCCTTCAACGACCGCAAGGGAACCTTCGTCAGCGGTCAGTATTATGTATTTGCGGTCGGACTCGACGGCATCTTGTACGCCAGCGGCGGCCCATCGAGCGGCCTGGTCGGATTGAACGTGCGCGACTTGCGCGACGCAGCAGGAAAACCGTTCATCGGTGACATGCTCGAGCAAGCCAAGACCAAGCCGTCGGGCGTCATCGAATACAAATGGATCAATCCGGCCGACAATCATCTGGAAACCAAGACCGACCAGTTTCGCAAGGTCGGCGACTACCTCATTTGCGTCGGTTATTACATCCCGCGCGCCTCAAGCGAGGAAGCCCAGGCGATGCTGACCAAGGCCGTCGCCTTGTTGAAAAAATCGGGCAAGAAGACGGCCTTCAAGACCTTCAACGATCCGCACAGCGCCTATGTCGTCAATGACGAATATGTCTTTGCGATCAACTTGAAGGACGGCAAATACCTGGCATCGGGCGCATCGCCCAATCTGACCGGCGTCGATGTGCGCGAATTGAACGATGCCGCCGGCAAGCCGCTGTTCAAGGACATGATCGCGCTGGCAAAAAACAAGGGCAGCGGCACCGTCGATTATGTCTGGCGCAACCCGGCTACCAACGCGGTGGAATCGAAACACACGCTGATTCAACGCGTCGACGATGTCTTGCTGGGAGTGGGTTACTACACGAAAAAATGATCTGCTGACAGATCGAGGCCGGATCGTCGGCTTAATCGATCTCGTGCATGGCGGGGATGCCGTCCGGACTGCAGGCAAGCAAACCCCGCTTGCCAACCACATTGCTAGCCCCTGAACAGACAGCGTCGCACCAGATGTGGTTCAGGTTCAGCCAGTGGCCGATTTCACGGCTTGCCGTGCGGCCCAGGTGAAATGGCGGCGCCGCCGTGCCGATGGTGCCGAAAGCCGAATGCAGGATCACCACGCCATCGGTCGCGACCGGATCGTCAGAAAATTGCGCATAACTGGGCAAGTCGCCACCGAACTGGCAAACCCAGATGTTCAGATAACGTTGCGCCGGCCAGCCATGCGCGCCGCCGCCATCGGACGATTTCACCGCATCATCGTTGCAAAATGAAGCCACGCTGGTCTGGCGGCGCAAGATGCCGGTGCTGGGAGCGCCCTGCGGGTCGACATCGGCGAGAAAGAACTCGATGCGCGCATCGTCCCTCAGCGGCAGGAATGGCAGCGGCGCGTGGTTGAGATCGGGATTGCTGCGCCGATGGTCGCGGTTGAGCACGTGGATCTGGCTCGCAATTTGCGCATCCGAAATATTCTGGGATACCGTGTTCCACACGACGTGGACCACGACCGGAATGCGGGTCACGCCGCTGCGCACCGCATCGAGCGGGCCCGGATCGAAGAGGCCGGTCAGAGCCCAGGCTGGATCGGATAATGCAGTGTGTGATTTCTTGATGGCCATCGTCAACTTCCATTGGATTGGTTTCTTGCCCGCTGCCGATGGTCAAATCGTGGCGATGCGGATCAAAAAACAATCTATCCGAGCCGCTTGCAACAGCGCTTGACGGGTCTCAAATTGCACCAGAAAAATACGTCATTTGACAGCGCTGCCGGTGCCGACGATACTTGGAGACGCGATCCCCACTTTACGCTGCGACCCCATGGCCGAACCCATCTCGTATCCGATACGCAAGGAATGCCCGCCGGGGGCATGTACCTGCGACAGAGAAACTCTGCTGGAGAGCCCCGATGCCGATCTGCGCGTGCTGAAACTGACCAGGGAAGAAGAGAAGAAACTGACCTCGCATATCGAGAATATTTCCAGTCATGCGGGCTTGAAACATCTGACCGTGCTGCTGCAGGCGCAACTCGGCATCACGCTGCAGATCACGCGCAGTGCGCGCGAAGTGCGCACCGCGCGCGGCTTTGCCATCGAACTGATCGAGCGCCCCGGTCTGTGCCGGAAGACGCGGGCGGCGATTCCGGCGGCGATCCGGCGCTGCCTCGAGCATCATCCCGAAATCGCCTATGCGATCCTGGACGAGCAAGACTTGCTGGGTCCGGGCCAGCCCGGCTGACGGCTATCCGATGATGGCGCCGAGCCGGCGCAAGGTAGCGGCCGACATCGCGCCCGGCTGCGTGACGAGCGCACTGGCCAGAGCGTCATGCGCAATCGAGGCTGGATACTCTCTGGCGATGATCCGGATCGCGGCGGCGGCAATCTTTTGCGCCCGCTCGGCATTCTTGAACAGGTTGTTCATCGCCAATTGCGCCGTCACGTGCGCTTCGCGCGGATGCCAGCAATCGAAGTCGGTTACCATGGCCAGCGTGGCGTAGGCGATCTGGGCTTCCCTGGCCAGTTTGGCTTCGGGCATATTGGTCATCCCGATCACATCGGCGCCCATGCTGCGGTACCAGTGCGACTCGGCCTGGGTCGAGAACTGCGGCCCTTCGATGCAGACATAGGTGCCGCCGCGATGCACGTCGATGGCGTCGGTGGCATCGGCCAGATTGACTTCGGCGATTGCGCGCGCCAACGCGTCGCTGACGCTGGAACAGACCGGCTGCGCCATCGAGACATGGGCCACCGCGCCGGCGCCGAAAAAGGTGGCGTCGCGATGCCGGGTCAGGTCGATGAACTGGTCGGGCAGCACCATGTCCAGCGGCTTCATTTCTTCGCGCAGCGAACCGACGGCCGACATCGAGATCAGGTAGCGCACGCCGAGCTGCTTGAGCGCGTGGATGTTGGCCCGGTACGGTACTTCGGACGGGATCAAGCGATGGCCGCGCCCGTGGCGCGCCAGAAAGGCGACCGGCACATCATCGAGAAAACCGGTGACGATCACATCGGAAGGTTGGCCATACGGCGTATCGAGCGTATGCTCGGTCGCCTGTTGCAGCGACTCCATCTGGTACAGTCCGCTTCCGCCGATGACGGCGATCAGTGCTTGTTGCATGGGTGACTCCTGTTCGATTGATGCTGGATAGGCCTGCTGGCCCTGTCGAGCGCCGCATCCCGGCAGCGCTCGAATTGTAGACCGAGTTTAACTTGCGAATGGAACTTCACGATGAGATACGAATGCCGATGCAGCGCCTGATTCTGGCCGGCGGCGGACACGCGCACCTGTCGGTGCTGCAAGCGTTGGCGCGCGCGAGAAAGGCAGATGCCGCAAAAAAAGTCACGCGAAACGTCGATCTGGTGCTGGTCACGCCCGGCATCCACCAATATTACTCGGGCATGCTGCCAGGCTGGATCGCAGGCCATTACACGCGTGAGCAATGCCGGATCGATTTGCGGCCCCTGGTGCAAGCGGCCGGCGCCCATCTGGTGCACAGCACCATCGCCGGCGTCGATGCCGAGCGACACTGCGCGACATTGGATGGTGGCGCAGAAATGCGCTATGACTTGCTCTCGCTCGACATCGGCAGCGGAATCGAAACCTCGACGCTGCAAGCAGTCGCTGCCAGGCTGTTGCCGGCCAAACCGCTGGCGCGCTTTTTCGAGCTCTGGCCGAGCGTCATGCAAGCGGCAGCCGCCAGAAAGAACAACCGCCTGGTCGTCGTCGGCGGCGGCGCCGCCGGGGTCGAACTCGCGCTGGCCGTGCGCCACGCATGGAAGCGCGCCGCCATAGCCGGCCGCGTCGATCTGGTCGCGCCCGAGCTGTTGCCCGGCCACGCGCCGGCAGTGCAGCGCCGGGTAGAACGCTGCCTGGCCCAAGCCGGGATCGCGCTGCATCGCCAGCGCACTGCAACTACCTCAGACACATCAGGCAGCGCGGATGGCGTCACGCTGGAAGACGGCACGCTGCTGGCGGCCGATTGCGTGATCGCCGCCACCGGCACGCGCGCGCCGCAGTGGCTGGAGAGCTCGGCCTTGCAACTCGACGCCCAAGGTTACATCGCCGTCGATGGCCATCACCGCAGCATCTCGCACCACGATGTCTACGCAGCCGGCGATATTTGCGCGCGGCAAGATGTGCGCATGGCGCGCTCAGGCGTGCATGCGGTGCATGCCGGCCCGGTGCTGGCGGCGAACCTGCTGAGCGCGTTGAAAGGCAAATTTCCGTTGAAAACCTACATGCCGCGCCAACGCTCGCTGTCCCTGCTCGCTTGCGGAGGGCGCCATGCGATCGCATCGTGGGGCAACTTCAGCGTCGAAGGGCGCTGGGTGTGGCGCTGGAAAGACCATATCGACCGCGGCTTCATCGCGCGTTTTTCAGATCCGAAGTGACGCTGCGCCCCGCAATTCAAAAATCGGCAGGCAACCATTGCAGATCGCTCGGCTCGTCGATATCGTGCAGCATGGCCAGGCTGTGCATGCGCCAGCCCAGTTGCTGCATGCGCTCGCACGTGGCAGCGGCGACGCTGGCGGTGCTCCACGCGATGCCCTCGAACAGCGACGCATCGAAGCGCTTCAGACCGAGCAAGACATAGCCGCCATCGAAAGCGGGCGTCAAGACGGCATCGATGGCACCAACGGCACCAATGGCACCCCCGCCGCCTTGCAGCGCTGCGGCGGCGCTGTGCAAGTGAGCACCATCGAGTTGCGGGCAATCGGTGCCGATCAAGAGAACCGGGGTTGCGCCATCGAGCGCGCGGCGCGCCGCGCGCGCCATCTTCTGGCCCAGGTCGCCGCTGCCCTGTTCGCTGCATTGCACGCCAAGGGGCACGACCACATCGCGCCAGGCCGGGTCGCCCGGCGCCGGTGTGGCGCATAATTCGACCGGGCCCAGGCCGGCGTCCAGCGCCATCTGCAGCGTGTGCATCAGCATGCGGTGCGCCAGATCGGCGGCGCCCTGCGCACCCAGCGCCGCGATCAAGCGGGTCTTGGCATGGCCCGCTTGCGGCGCCTTCGCGAAAATCACGATCCGAACCGGCCCCGGGGCCGGTATCGGCACCGGCACCAGTACTTGGGCAGTCGACTTCACCGGTACGCCTTCGCCAGTTCGCCAGCCGGCACGCCGCGCCAGTAAGCAAAACGCAGCCGCCACATCAGCGCCATCGTGCGCCACACGCCATGCTGTTCCCAGCGCCGGCCCGACGTCAGCACGCGCTGCCTGATGCAAACCGGGCGTGCCAGCGCGCGCAAGCGGGTCGACAATTCGATGTCTTCCATCAAGGCTTGATCCGGAAAGCCGTTGACCTGGTCGAATGCGGCGC
>CANFGA010000089.1 GCA_947446335.1 Oxalobacteraceae bacterium
CTGCTGTGGTCAAGTAATTTCGGACACAACGATAGGTTCGTGTGCTGCCATTTTCCGTTCGTAGACGGAGGGTGACAGATTGCCCAATGCTGAATTGATGCGCTTGCAGTTATAGAAGCCGACGATGTAGTCGGTGATGTCAGCCTTGGCCTCGGCGTGATTGGCATATTGGCGCTGCCAGACGCGTTCCATCTTGAGATTCAAGAAGAAGCGTTCCGCCACGGAGTTGTCCCAACAATTTCCTTTGCGACTCATGCTGCAGACGAAGCCGTTTTGCGACAGCAGATCCTGGTAAAGCTCACTTGCATATTGACTGCCTCGGTCCGAATGGACGATCAGACCTGGTGCCGGTCGCCGCTGTTGAATGGCCATGTTCAACGCATCGCAAACCAGTTTGGCGGGCATGCTCGGCGCCATGGCCCAGCCGACCACCTTGCGTGCATACAAGTCCAGCACGGTGGCGAGGTACAACCACCCCGCGCCAGTACGGATGTAAGTGATGTCGCTGACGTAAGCCAGATTCGGCGCGGTCGGATTGAACTGCCGATTGAGCACATTGGCGGCGATCGGCAAGTCGTGCTTACTGTCTGTCGTGTGAACGAATTTGCGCTTCCAGACGGGCTTCAAGGCCGCCTTGCGCATCAAACTGCGCACCCTGTAGCGCCCGATTTTGAAGCCTTCGTTGGCCATGGCAGTGACCAACCGGCGGCTGCCGTAGCTCTGATGGCTTGCCATGAACGCCGCCTTCAGGTGCACGCTCGCCTTGCACACGACTGGCTTGGCGGAACGCCGCTGTGCCCCGTAAAAACCGGACCGACTGACGTCCAGAACACGACAGCTTTGCTGGACCGGAATGGCCTCCTTTTGCAGTTGGCGAATGAGCGGGTAGATCATTTCATTTCGCGGGCAAAGAAGGCCGAAGCTTTTTTTAAGATGGTTACGTCCTGGCGAAGTTGCTGATTTTCTAGCTCTAGTTGCCGGATCCTCTGTTGCTCGACAGTGAGCGGTTTGCCGATGCCCGGCTGGCCACTGCGTTCAGCACCGTACTGGGCCAGCCAACGGCGGATCGCAGTCGTACCAATACTCATGCTTTCGCTGACGTTTTTGACGCTCTGACCTTGCTCGTTGATCATTCGAACCACTTCCAGTTTCAGGCTAGGATCGAATGTTTTCCGTTTTCTTGTTGCCATGTATTGCTCCTCAGGTGGTGTATTTTCCACCTATTGAGGTGTCCGGGTAAATTAGACCACAGCACACTGCGAGATGGTAGAAAAATATTTGGTACCTTAGCGCCTGATGCTGCCGATCGCCTAGCTATTTAACTGTGGGTTTTTATTAGAGCGAAGAGGTCATCAACCCCAGCGCGCCCACCTTTCACTACCAGACCTTTCGCGGTTCGAAATGGAGCGTCAGCATTGCACCGGTTGGCAAATGCAACAAGATTCTTGTCCGCTGATGCTACAAGGTCAGCGTAGGGAAATGAAGTGGAAAATGTACAATCGCCGGGCGTACCGGGTGTAATTTTATGCCAGGATGCCAGAAATTCAAATGCGCCGCGCATCCATTGACTTGGTACATTTCGAGGATCCAGTTCATGAAACCAGAGATGGTTCATCGACTCGTCGTTAGCTAACATCGCAAAGATGTCGACCTCATTGTCAAGCCACTCTCGATAAGGACTCGTATAGATCATCAGTTCCTTGTGAAAGGTAAATAAGCTGGGAACGCGCCAGTAGTGAACCGCTTTGCCACTCCAGCCCGGCGTACCAATCTCCGGTAGAAATGCGACGTGTTCGAGGTGCGTAGCTTCACCATTTTCACCGGACTCATAGGTGCGTTTCCGAATGGCTTTGGCTTCCTCACGCGCCAAATGATGCTCTTTTTCTGCACGAACGCTCTCATCGGTGACTCGGCGCGGTGCATCAACTCTTGCCCGGTCCCAGAATCCTCCCGATTTGCGTACCCAGTCGTACCGAAGACGATAGAATTCAGCGAAACTTGGGCTTGGAATTATCCACTCGGGCCGCAGCCGTCGTATTTCTGCTTTGAGCTCTGCGCACTCAATAAAAGGTTCAGGCATCAGTCTGCTCCAGTTTGGTTGCGTGACGAGTCGCAGAACTTGCTGGCGCCGACCTGGGTCTGGAATCCCTCTCACTTCGTCAACAATAGTCGGAGTGACGAGTATTTCTGTAGACGATGATTTCGCGACCCTATTGAGTTCAACACCCGCATCAGCCTTCGCGACCTCGCTCCAAATATTGGTATCAAGGAGAAGGCGTTTTTTTGTTCTCTTCATATCCGACTTATATGTGATCTGATTCATGGGCTAGGCTCATGGAGTTTTCTTGTCCGATGTTGGACGATCCGCCAGCAAGGCCCGCTCGCGTTCGAGTTCGGCGCGCAATGTTTCTTCGCTGGGCAAGACCAGCTTGTATTTGCTGGCGAACAGTTGCTCATTGCCGTGCAGAACAGAATAACGCACCACCGTCGCATCTTTTTGGGAACATAGGATAATGCCGACCGTCGGGTTGTCGTCCGGCCCGCGCTTGAGGTCGTCATACATGCGCACGTACATGTCCATCTGGCCGATATCCTGATGGGTCAACTCGCCCCGTTTCAAGTCGAAGATGACGAAGCACTTCAGCAAGTAATTGTAAAACACCAGGTCGAGATAGAAATCCTTGCTCTCGGTGCTGACCCGCTGCTGGCGCGCGACAAAAGCGAACCCCTTGCCAAGTTCCAGCAAGAAACCCTGCAACTGCGTCATCAACGCCTGCTCCAGATCGCTTTCCAGCAGGCTGCCCGCATTTGGCAGACCGAGGAATTCGAGCAGCACCGGGTCGCGTACGAACTCGCGCGGGTTGCTGTTGACGGCAAGAATGTTGGCCGAGGCTTCCTTTTGAACGGCGGCGCGGTCCTGACTCGCCAGCAAGCGCTCGTAATACAACGTGCCCATTTGCCGCTCCAGCGCGCGCGTGCTCCAGTTCTGCGTTGCCGCCTCGTCCATATACCACCGGCGTGCACTGTCGCTATCAATGCGCAACAGCGTGCGGTAATGGGTCCAGCTCAATTCGGTACGCACTGCGTCCCAAATTGGAAACGCCTGATAAAACCCCCGCATGTGGCGCAGATTGCGCTCATCAAAACCCTTGCCGAATTCAACGGTCAAGGCCTCGGCCAGTTCAGGCAGCAGGCGCTGGCCATAAGTGGCACGCGCCGCGCCGCCTTGTTCGAACTCGACAATGTGGCGCCCCATTTGCCAGCAAGTTTGCACCTGGATCACATCGACGGCGCGCAACGCCCGCTGGCGCGCTTCGCGTATCAGTTCACCCAAGCTGCCCAGCAACGTTTGCAGTTGCGGATCAGTAGTGACTTTGAACTCGTTCATGCAGCCTCCCTCAAATCGATCTGGCCTGTGACGGCGGCGGTGATCAGTGCGCTGCGGCGCTCTTTTAGAAGTTCGATGCTGCGTTCAGTTTTGATGATCAGGGTATCTAGTCGGAGGCTTTGCTGCCCCAGTATTTTTAATATCTCAAGCTGTTCAGCTTCCGCCGGGACAGGCACCGGCAGTTCCATCACGTTGGTCGATGAAATCGACGCCAGATTGGTGCTCTGCTTGGAACGTCCCATGAAATGGAATTGAGCGGCGTTGGAGCCGGTAAATGTATTGAGCCAGTGGGAAATCACTTTGCTTGGCCGTACTGCAAAAACATGATTCTGGTGTATGCATGGATCAATTTCCCCGTTCCAGACGTGGCCGCGCCCCAGCTTGTCAAAGTCGCCACCCTCGTTCATCAGCACATCGCCTGGCTGCAGCAGATATCGAGGCAAGTCTTCGCAGGGTATGTCGATCGTCGCCGCGTCTTCAAGATCAAGGTAGCCGTAATGCACGTTGGCGACCCGCAAATAAGGAACCTGGATTGTCTGTTTGTCAGCGTTATCCTTGCCTTTTACAATGCCGGTTTGAATGCGCCCAATGAATTTCAAGCGCTTTACCTGCCAATGCGCCGGCACATCCCCCAGCCATGTGACTCCGGAACCCTTGTATGCCAGATACTGCTTGTAATGGCTCATGGTTGCTCCTCGTCGCCGACATTCAGATGAATGATCATGTTATGTGTCCACGGCAATAGTCTCGCCAGTGGTGAGACTATTGTGTGGTGCCGGTAAGCCTGATGGAACTGGCTCATGCCGTCATCTCATTGAGCAGCGCCGCAATCTCCGCTTCCACCGTTTTAAAGTCGGCATTGTTGGCCCTGGTACTGGTGGTGCCGACGGTCCCCAGACTGAATTCGGAAATATTGTAGAAGCTTGCCTTGGCGGTGGCCGGCAAGACCAGATCCAGGTCGATTTTTGAGTCTTTCAGGAACTCGTAACGTTGCTGCACGTCCTTGCGGGGCGGCTCCAGCACGCACTCTAGGCGGCGCAGCACGGTGAATGGCAAGATGATGCGGCCAAACTCCGATTGTCTGAAATCGCCACGCAAGGTGTCGGCGATGTCCCAGATGAAATCGGCAAGGTTTTGTTGGTTCATGATGATGTCATTGTCCAGTTGTTTCGTTATCTTGATGCTGCCAGCAATGTGCTGTGAGCGATGCATGTCGCGCTTGAAGTTGGTTTCAGAGGCTGCCGAACGTAGGGGCTGACTCTGTCGGATTGAGGTCGCCGCATGGCCTTTTCCGTGTGGGGGGCTTAGTTTTCGGAGAATATGCCGCAATCCTCGAAATCTAACTCGGAATCGAAATCAGGCTCGTAAGAATGTGGCTGCCCATTTTGGATAACGGAAATGAGCTCCCCTGGGGCGTAGAGTTGTATTCCCACGCGCTTGAACAATACATGGGCCACGACAGGTACCGCAATGGCGTCATGCTCGTTGTATGCCTGCACCTGCCCATGCACGGTAAACCTCAGTTCGTCGGGGTGGCTGCTTTCGGCCGCTTGGCAAACAACTGATGTCGTCCAGCGGCCGTCCGGCGTGCCGATTTGCTGCCAGATGGAATCAATGGCAGGATGAGATTGACCCTCAAATGTGTTTCGAGCAGCTGAACGCATCGAGTCCATGCCCGTCAGCGACAATCCGTCGCTGACGCTGCTGATGCCGGTGGGGCTTAACGCCATTTCGACCTCGCGCCACTGCTCGCTCGTGACTGGGAAGCCGAGACGGTTTGCTCGGTCGATCGCTGCCTGTGCATCGACAATTGCATACCTGGCGGCGCCAAGCAGGGCATCCAGATCCTGGACGCACAGCGATGCGTAGGTGCGATGTCCGAGCCAAGTGGCCAAGCATTCACGTGCTTGGCTGAGTTTGAGCTTGGGATGTGATTTGGTCAGAATGGAATGGGTGAGCCCAGTCCACTTGGAGAATTTATTCATGGCGATCCTTGTCGTTAGGCGGGCGTTGAGCGTTTAGCGACCGCCACGGAATCGAACCATGCGGGGTGCAGTTAGACGGTGTGCAAGTTCCCATTTAAGCCGCTCAAAACTTGGGCCGGGCGCCCGGGCGTAACTTCGCCGTTTGGAGATTGTGTCAGAAAGTTGCGGTGTTGCCAAGGGGAAGCCGAATCAGTGCCCGGCTGAGGTGCGCGCCAACCTGGCGGCATGCGTGCGACTGGTCAGGTAGCATCGTCTGATGCAGGGAGAAGGGCAATTGTGATAGCGTGTCATCTTTCAAAAATGATCGTAAAGGAATTATTCAAATGAATTTATCGAATTTGTCCGTCGCCGAACTTCGCACGCTGCAAGAAAATATCACGCAACAACTGAAGAAGTGCGAGCAGCAAGAGATTGCCAGCGCCCGCGAACAGATTCTGGCGATTGCTCAAAGCGTCGGCGTCCCTCTGGGCGAGTTGATCAACAGCATCAAGCCGTCGCAAAAAGAGAAAGCCGTCGTTGCTGTGCAATATCGCAATCCAGACGATGCGACCGAGCAGTGGACAGGCCGCGGCCGTCAGCCGAAATGGGTCAAAGCCTGGATTGATGCAGGCAAGTCTCTGGATCTGGTGCGCGTCTAGCATTCGCCGGACAGGCAGGTGCCAGGTTTCAAAAAACAGTCATTTTTGAAGACTGACATCAGCCTCTGAAAATGCTTTTTTGGGGATATGGTCTGCGCTATCATCAAAGTGCTGGCGCCGTTGACGGCTGGGCTGCGGCCATGCGCCGTGTCGACCGGCGACGACGGCAAGCCCGCAGTTTCAGCGCTCGCACCGCTCGATTGGCGTCTGCCGATCCGGCATGAATCTATCCTCCACCAAGGCCGCCCGGCCGTTCCCGGACAGTGCGCTTATGGTCTCATTGAGCATCCCCAGCGCCTGTATTTTTGCTATATCCCTGCTCGATGTCGGCGCCGCGACGGCGCTCTGTTCCCTTGCAAATTGCACCAGCCGCTCGGCGGTCGCCTTGGTAAAGCCGTCGGCCGGCGCCATCGCGATGATGGAGCGCTTGCCGTCCTTGCCGAAGGCGACGGAAACGATATCGGCGACCCACACTCGCAGCGTGGCGTCTTCCACGCGGGTCAGCGTTGATGTCGATTGCACATGGCTGGCGTATCGGTTACCGATGCTCAGTTGCGAGGTTTGATACGTTCCGTCCACCACAATCCAGACCAGGCGCGACGTGAAATACATGCGCGAGTACAGCAGATGCCCGATCCCGATCGCCAGTATCGTCGCCGCGCCGAGCGCGATCACGATCAGGAAGATGCGCGCGATTTCCATGCGCGCCATCTGGGCAAACAGCGGCGCATGGTGGGCCGCGACGATGGCCATCAAGCCGGCCAGCGCCAATCCCCAGGCGCTGAGCAACATCCGGTAGCGGGCATGCTTCAGTCCGGCGGCATGCTTGTCCGGGTTCGATGCCATGCTGGCCGTGGGCTGGGTTTCTTCCAGGATGTAGCCCTGGAATGCGCCGCGGTCGCTTTCCTTCGAGCCCGGCGGCACATTGGCGTAGGAACGGTTGGGAATGTTGCGCACCCACTGGTCCTGGAAATCCCGGCTCACCTTGGTCCACAGTTGGGCCGGATGGCAATTCATCGATACCGTCGTCCGCTCGCAAGACACGCCGGTTTGCGACACATTGTCCAATTGGGCAAACAACGATGCGAGAAACAGCAGCGACGTCCCCATAGCCGCGCTCAGCAACAGCAATGGCGCGATCCAGATCGGTGGAATTTCTAGCGCGGGCGCGAAGCGAGGAATCGTCGCCGGCGCGAGCACGGCGAACGCGACCATGGCGATCAGCTTCCACAACATCGCTTGAGCGTCGCCATCGTCATTCTTCAGTTCCGCCTGATCGCGATTGGCCAGCAACGGCGCCAGCACGGCGATGGCTGCGAGCGGCAAGTACAGCCAGGAAACTGCGGCTTCGAATGCGGCGCCGCGAAACAAACCATATGACACCAGCAGCGACGCCGACATGGCGGTGATCGCCAGCACCGCATGGAAATGCCGGACGGCCGCGGCCTGGACTGCGGCAGGGGAAGTAATCAACGGCTTGATCAAGAAATACAGAATGCCGTTCACCGGACCGCGCGGCTCCGGAAACTCGATTGCCTGCTGACGCAGCGCATGCATGATCTCCAGCGCCCCTTTTGCCAGCCCCAGTCCGGCAATCGGCATGTCCTCGGCCAGCGAGCGGGGGAATTGGCGCCCCAGAAAAAAGCGCAACTGGGACATGGCCTGGATCGCCAGCTTGATCGCGGCGCCGAACAGGCCGATCGCCAGCACAGCGGTTGCGGCAGCAAGCGGATCTTGCCGGTCCTGCAAATAAGCGCGCGCACTGAGCAAGACCGAGATGCCGCCGGCGCTCAGCACCGCAGCGCACAGCAGCAGGAAAATATTCTCGATTTTGTAGGGATTCGGAAAGTCGTTGACGCCGCTGTCGCCGGCATTGAATTCGTAAGTCATGGTGAGGTCTTTCGGTGGGGGAGACGGTTCATTGGACCATCTCAAAACCGATATGCAAGCCGGGTTGCGGCGGGGCAGGGCATCGCAAAATCCGGTTTGCGCCAACCGAAAACAGCGCGATTGTGACGTGCCGATCCGATGCCGCCGTGGCGCCGATGCTATTGGTTCACGCCAAAGGTGACAGCGTCTCCTCAATCGACATCGGCACCGGGGCGCTTGCTGGCCCTGCCGGAATTTGCCTTCCGCTTGGAGTGGATTTTTTTGTCCAATTGGCGCTCGGTCCAGTTCGCCAGCTCATCCTTGCCCCTTGCGGTTCGCCAGGCTCGGAACGCGGTGAACAGCACGAGCAGCATGACCTGCCCGATGTAGGCGCTGTCGGAGGAAACGCCCGTCATCGATGCATAAAATTCGGCAAACCAGAAATGAATGAACAGGTACGATGGCACGCTGCTCAAGATGACGCCGATGACCGGGATGCGATTTTTCATGGAAGCTCCTTGGTGGTCGAGAATTTTTAGGGGCACTTTTTCACGGCTCTCGTGGCGCTTGCAACTGCCCGATCGCGACGCGCAAGCCGGCGCCGATGCCCCTGTATTGAATGGCGTCGCGAACTTCCCGAAAATCGCGCACCACCGCCAGCCAGGCAAATGTCCAGCGGTGATGGCGCATGTGAAAAACGCACATCATTTGCTCCAGCGTGGCATGCGGCTGCAAGGCGCGATGCACGGCGCAATTGAGACGCCACCACAGCACGCGGTGATCGCCTCGGCCGGCCAACTGGGCCTTGACCGAGCGCCTGTCCATGGCGGAGGCGTCATTCATCCAGATTCCTCGTGCCGCGAGCCCCGGCGCCAAATGCGCCGCCCTGGTCGGCTTGCCCGATGGGATCGTCCTGATGAACGCGATTTTCTCCCGCTTGGCGAAATCGATGCCCATCAGGTTCTGGTTGGTGATCGGTTCGTTCTTCATGTCGAAATTCCCTTTCTTTGTTTTAATCCGGATTGATAACTTGCGCCCGCAGCCGGAATTTTTTCCACTGGCCTCGGGCTGGGCGACGCTGCTTGCATGCAGTTGCCGGAGGTGTCGCGTCCGGTTTTTCAGAAGGCCATGCAGTGCATCGATCGTAGCAATCAAAGTTCCGAATGCAAGCCGGGTTTGGGAGGGGAAATGGTGCCGCGTCGGCGGCGTGCGCGGGTTGGTCGAGCAAATCGCGA
>CANFGA010000090.1 GCA_947446335.1 Oxalobacteraceae bacterium
GCCGGCGGCGGCGTGCTGTATGGCAAGGCCAGCGCCGCGCTGCTGGCTTTTGCCGAGCAGCACGGCATTCCGGTGGCCGAAACCCAGGCTGGCAAGAGTGCGCTGCCATGGGACCATCCGTTGCAACTGGGGGCAATCGGCGTGACTGGGTCCCCGGCGGCGAACTTGCTGGCCGGCGAAGCCGACGTGGTGCTGGCGGTCGGCACCCGCTTGCAAGATTTCACGACCGGATCGAACACGCTGTTCGCCAATGCAGAGCTGATCAGCCTGAACGTGAACAGCTTCGACAGCTTGAAGCGGCGCGGCGTGAGCTTGCTGAGCGACGCCAGGCTCGGGCTGGAAATGCTCTCTGTTTCGCTCGGAGGCTGGCGCAGCGATGCCGCCTGGCAAGCCAAGGCTGTCAAGGAAGCTGACGACTGGCGTGTCATCGTCGATGCGATCACGGCGCGGCGCGATGTCAGCTTGCCGCAATTGCCTTATGACGGCGAAGTGATTGGCGCGGTGCAGCGCTCCAGCGTGGACTCCAGCAAAAACGATATCGTCGTGTGCGCTGCCGGCACCTTGCCGGCCGAGCTGCACAAGCTGTGGCGGGCCAGCGCACCGGGCGGCTATCACGTCGAATACGGTTTTTCGTGCATGGGCTACGAAATCGCCGGCGCGCTCGGCGTAAAGATGGCCAGGCCCGATGCCGAAGTCATCGTGATGGTTGGCGATGGCAGTTATCTGATGATGAATTCGGAGATCGCGACCTCGGTCATGCTGGGCCAGAAGCTGATCATCGTGCTGCTCGATAACCGTGGCTATGGCTGCATCAACCGGTTGCAACAGGCTGTTGGCGGCGCCTCGTTCAACAACATGCTGCCCGAGCAAGCGCCGGCGATCGACTTTGCGCTGCATGCGCGCTCGCTGGGAGCTGCGTCCGAGAACGTGAAGACGATAGCGGCACTGGAGCAGGCATTGCTGCGCGCGCGCGCTTCGGCCTCGACTTATTTGATTTGCATCGACACCGATGCGACCCGCACCACCAGCGAAGGCGGCTGCTGGTGGGAAGTGGCAGTACCGGAAGTATCCGAGCGCGAGCAGGTGAGAAGTGCGCGGCAAGCCTATGAACAAGCGAAGAACATGCAAGGGATGAAAAAATGAACAAGAAATTCGATGTCAGGATCGGCATCAATCCGATCTCGTGGATGAATGACGATTTGCCGACGCTGGGCGGCGAGACCGCGCTCGAAGTTGCGTTGGCCGAGGGCGCCGAGATCGGCTATCAGGGTTTTGAGCTGGGCAACAAGTTTCCCAAGGAGCCCGCTGCACTGCGCGCGGTGCTCGCGCAATACGATCTGGCCTGCGTATCGGGCTGGTATTCGGGCCGGTTGGCCGATGCTGCGCGCACCGTCGAACAGGAAATCGATGCCATCGGCCCGCATCTGCGCCTGCTGGCAGAAAATGGTGCCACGGTGATGGTGTATGGCGAAGTGGCCGATGCGATTCAGGGCCAGGCGCAGCCCTTGTTCAAGCGCCCGCGCTTCATCAGCCTGGATCAATGGCAAGCCTATGCCGACAAGATGACGGCTTTGGCGCGCCATACGCTGGCGCACGGCGTGCGCCTTTCTTACCATCACCACATGGGCGCCTATGTCGAGTCCAGCGCCGACGTCGATCAGTTGATGGCGTTGACCGGTCCGGAGCTGGGCCTGCTGTTCGACAGCGGCCACATCTATTTTGGTGGCGGCGATCCGGTGGCCGTGCTGACGAAACACATCGCGCGCATCTCGCATGTGCATTGCAAGGATGTGCGGCCCAACGTGGCGCGAATGGCGCGCAACGGCAACTGGACTTTTCTGGAATCGGTGATCAACGGCGCATTCAGCGTGCCTGGCGACGGCTGCATCGACTTTGCCGCGCTGCTGCAAGTGTTGTACGACAACGATTATCGCGGCTGGCTCGTGGTCGAGGCCGAGCAAGATCCGGCGGTCGCGCCCAGCTACCAGTATGCGCAGATGGGTTATCGGCATCTCGCCGGCCTGGTCGCGCAGATCGAGCAAGACCAGCCGGGCATCAGGGAGGCCGCATGAAGCTGCTGGTGAAGGGGCAACCGGGGCGCGACATCGTGCGCGTGACGCCACAATCGGCGAACTGGACCTATGTCGGCTTTGCCGCCCATCGGCTGGCGCCATGCGAGACGCTGGCGCTTGATGGCAGCCTCGATGGCGCTCTTGCTGGCAACGCGCGTGAAACGTGCATCGTCGTGCTGTCGGGCATCGTCAGCGTGCGAGTGGACGGATCGTTCGGATCCTTTGCCTGGCGCGACATCGGCGCGCGCCGCAGCGTGTTCGACGATGCAGCGCCCTACGCGGTGTATGTACCGGCCGGGCAAGCTATCGTCATCACCGCCGGCAGCGCGGCCGAAGTGGCGTTGTGCACGGCGCCAGCCAATGGTGCTCTGGCGCCGCGCCTGATCGAGCCCGGGACCATGCAGCGCTCAAGCCGAGGCAGCGGCAGCAACACCCGCCATGTCTGCGACATCTTGCCGCATACCGCAGCCGCAGATCACCTGCTGGTGGTTGAAGTGCGTACGCCGGCCGGCCATTCGTCGAGCTATCCGCCGCACAAGCACGATGTCGACAACTTGCCAGAGGAAAGCTTTTTGGAGGAAACCTATTACCACCGCATCAATCCGGAGCAGGGCTTCGCCTTCCAGCGCGTCTACACCGATGACCGCAGCATCGATGAATCGATGGCGGTTGAAAACCACGATGTCGTGATGGTACCGAGGGGCTATCACCCGGTCGTGATGCCGCACGCGTATGAAGGTTATTACCTGAACGTGATGGCGGGGCCGACCCGGGAATGGCATTTCAAGAACGATCCCAGGCATGAATGGATGTTGAAAGCCTGATTATTTTCAAGCCTGTCAGATGTGCTAAAATCTCGCCTCGTTGCCCGGGTGGTGAAACTGGTAGACACCCGAGACTTAAAATCTCGTGTTCGTAAGGACGTACCGGTTCGATTCCGGTCCCGGGCACCAATGAACATGGCCAGCATCAGCAAGGCTGGCCTGAAAGCCCTCAAGAAATCAAGCGCTTGGGGGCTTTTTTGCGTCTTCATAGAGGAACAAGCATGACTACCATCACGATCAATCCCGCGCTGCAATCCTACATCGATCCACTCACCGCCAGCGAATATGCGGCGCTCGAACGCAGTTTGCTGGCCGAAGGCTGCCGCGATGCGCTGGTGTTGTGGAATGGCGTCCTGATCGACGGCCACAACCGTTACGCGATCTGCACCCGGCATGGCATTGCCTTTGCCACGCTGGAAAATGCCAGTTTCGAGACTATCGAGGATGTGATGTTGTGGATCATCGACAATCATCTGGCGCGGCGCAGCGTGTCCGATTTTCAGCGCGGCGTGCTGGCGCTGCGCAAGAAGGATATCGTCACGACCCGGATTGCGCAGCAGACCGTATCGAATCCAGGCACACCTTCGGCCCAGGCGCAAAGCGCCGGCACGCGCGAGGAAACCGCGCAACTGGCCCGGTTGAGCAACAACACGATGGTTCAGATCGAGAAAATCCAGAAAGCGGCGACGCCCGAACTGGTGCAAGCGGTCAGGTCGGGCACCATTTCGATCAATGCGGCAGCCACCGTGGCATCGCTGCCCGAGGCCGAGCAATTGGCCGCGGTGGCCGGCGGCAAGAAGCAATTGCAACAGGCGGCCAGGGAAGTGCGCGAGCAAAAAACCAGGGCGCGCGCGCCCAAGGCGGCAGTCGATGAGGCTCAGGCCGACATCCAGGATGAAAGCAGCCAGTTGCGCGCCGAGATAGCTTCTTTGCAGAAAAGCAATGCTGCGCTGAAGGCCGAGAATGCCGCGCTGGAACAGCGCATCGCGGTGCTGGTCGACGCGAGCTGATTTTCGCGCCTGGAGCAACGATCAAACCGGAGAGGCCATCTTGGCGAAGTTGTATTTCAGATATTCAGCCATGAACGCAGGCAAGTCGACTGCGCTGTTGCAAGTGGCGCACAATTACGAAGAGCAGGGGCAGGTGGTGCGCCTGTACACGGCCGCGATCGATGATCGGCACGGCGTGGGCTTGATCACGTCGCGCCTCGGGCCGCAGCGCGCGGCGCAGGTATTCGACGGCGCTACCGATTTCCTGGCCTTGGCGACCAAGGTGGGGTGCGTGCTGGTCGACGAGTCGCAGTTCCTCAGTGCGCTTCAAGTGCAGCAATTGCACCGCCTGGCGCAAGTGGGCGGCGTGCCGGTGATTTGCTATGGCTTGCGCACCGATTTTCTGGGTCAACCCTTTCCCGGATCGGCTCATCTGCTGGCGCTGGCCGACGACATCGAAGAACTCAAGAATATCTGTGCTTGCGGGAAAAAAGCCACGATGAATATTCGGGTCGACGACGCCGGTCATCGGATTTGCAGTGGCACGCAGATCAGCATCGGCGGCAATGAACATTACCGCCAGGCTTGCGGACGCTGTTTTTACGCAAGCAGGCCATGATTGCACCTGTCGATAAACCTGGGTTTTAATACAGTCTTAAGCTTGTGCGGTGACACTGTCCCTCTAGTCCAATGCTCGCATTCTTGTATCCTGTAGAATCGCGCAAGTGAGTCAATTTACTTTTCGGAGAAGCCGTTGAAAAAGAACATCATGCTGGTCGCCTTGACGCTTGCCATGTCGGCGCAGGTCGGCGCGGCCCCCGCTGAAACCATGCCCCAGATCAAGCCGATGGCGCAACAAACCCAGGCCGCGTTGTGGGCTTCGCGAGTATTGACGCGCTACCATTACAAGGCTGCGCCGCTCGACGATGCGATGTCGGAAAAGATCTTCGACCGCTATCTGAAGTCGCTCGACGCCGAAAAAATGATCCTGGTGCAAGCCGACATCGACCAGTTCACCAATGTGCGCACCCGCCTCGATGACGCCATCATCGGCGAGAATCTGAGCGCGCCGTTCGCGATCTACAATCTCTATCAGCAGCGCTTCGAAGAGCGCATCAATTATTCACGCCAATTGTTGAAGACCAAATTCGACTTCAGCGTCGATGAAAGCTTCCAGAACGATCGCGAAAAAGCGATCTGGCCGAAAAACGAAGATGAAGCGCGCGACCTGTGGCGCAAGCGCGTCAAGAACGACTGGCTGCGCCTGAAACTGGCCGGCAAGGATGACAAGAGCATCCGCGAGACGCTCGACAAGCGCTATGAAAACTACATCACCCGTTCGCGCAAGATGAACAATGAAGACGTGTTCCAGATCTTCATGAATGCGTATGCGATGTCGATCGAGCCGCACACCAACTATCTGGGCCCGCGCGCGTCGGAAAACTTCGATATCGCGATGCGCCTCTCGCTCGAAGGCATCGGTGCGGTGCTGCAAACGCGCGATGAATACACGGTGGTGCGCGAAGTGGTGCCTGGCAGCCCGGCCGGATTGTCGGGCAAGCTGAAGGTCGGCGACCGCATCGTGGCCGTGGGGCAGGGCACCAGCGGGCCGATGAGCGACGTGATGGGGATGCGCATCGATGACGTGGTGACCCAGATCCGCGGCGTCAAGGATACGACGGTGCGCCTCGATATCTTGCCAGCCGATGCAGGTCCGGATGGCAAGCATGCATTGGTCATGCTGGTGCGCAAGAAAATCAGCATGGAAGAGCAAGCGGCGAAGAAGTCGATCATCGAAGTGACCCAGGGCGGCGTCAAGCGCCGCATCGGCACCATTTCGTTGCCAACTTTTTATCAGGACTTCGAGGCGCGCCGTCGTGGCGACAAGAATTACAAGAGCGCCACACGCGATGTGGCGCGTTTGCTCGGCGAGTTGAAGAAGGACAAGGTCGACAATCTGTTGATCGACTTGCGCAACAATGGCGGCGGCTCCCTCAATGAAGCGGTCGAATTGACCGGCTTGTTCATCGACAAGGGCCCGGTCGTGCAGCAGCGCAATGCCGAAGGCAAGGTCGAGATCGAAAACGATACCAATGCCGGACTGGCATGGGATGGCCCGGTCGGGGTGCTGATCAATCGCGGTTCGGCCTCCGCTTCCGAAATTTTTGCCGCAGCGATGCAAGATTATGGCCGCGGCTTGATCATCGGTGAAGCCAGTTTCGGCAAGGGCACGGTGCAAACGCTGATCAACCTGGACCGCTTCGGTCAAGGCGACAATGCCAAGCTCGGCGAGCTGAAGATGACGGTTGCGCAGTTTTTCCGTATCAATGGCGGCACCACGCAATTGCGTGGCGTCACGCCTGACATCAAGCTGCCCACGATGTCCGACAGCGACAGTTTCGGCGAGTCCAGCTATGACAATGCCTTGCCGTGGACATCGATCAAGCCTGCCATCTTCCTGCCGGCCGGCGACTTGACCGACATTGCGCCCATGCTCGATCGCAAGCATATTGCGCGCGTGGCCGGCGACAAGGATTTCCAGTATTTGCTGGAAGACATCGCCCTGGTGAGCAAGCAGCGCAAGGAAAACATGATGTCGCTGAGTGAAACGGTGCGCCGCAAGGAGCGCGATACCCAAGAGGCGCGCTCGAAGCTGCGCGAGCAGCGTTTGCTGGCCGTCACGGCCAATGACGATCTGGTCGTGATCCTCGATCCCAAGGATGCGCGCAGCAAGGCCGCAGAAGCGAAGTCGACGGCCAGGCAGATCGCCCGCATGAAGGGCACGATGCGCGCCGACGATGGTTTGCAGGGCGACGAACGCGCCCTGAGCGCGGAACTCGACGCCGAAAAAGCGGCCAAGAATGCCAAGGACGTGCTGCTGCATGAAGCGGTGCGCATCCTGGCCGACGAAGTGGCGTTGCTCAAGACCGACACCCGACTGGCATCGCGTGTATTGCCTTATGCACCGGAAGTGCCACCGGTCAAGTAATTCGACGGTGCCACGGTCAAAGAACCCCTGTCGGTGCAATCGTACTGGCAGGGGTTTTTAGCTTGTTGGTGCAAGTTCGCCCATGCGTACATCTGCCAAGGGACAGGCTAGCCCAAACGGCTTCATGTTTGGTCGAACCTGTCCTCGTCGGCCTGTGACGCCTGTATCACGCTTTTGGCCTGGGCCGACGCTGCCAGGTTCGATCGGGGGTTGCTGTTGCGCGTTTGGCCAAAGTCATCGCGCCCCGATCGAGCCTGGCACCCGATGCCAAAAAAAATCCCTGCCAGTGCAACCGCACTGGCAGGGATTTTCAATTCTGGTGCCAGCAAATGCAACTTGCTGGCACATCGTTCAAGCAGCCTCGCGGATCAGGCGACCCGGATCAGCTTCTTGTTGACGAATTCCTGGATTCCTGCGCTCGACAATTCGCGCCCGTAGCCGGAATTCTTGATGCCGCCAAAGGGCAGGTCCGGTGCCGATGATGCCGGGCGGTTGATGAAGACCATTCCGGTCTCGATCCGGCGCGCGACCCGCTTGCCGCGTTCGATATCCTTCGTGAATACCGCACCACCGAGACCGAACGGCGAATCGTTGGCCAGCGCGATCGCGGCATTCTCGTCGGCGACGCTGAAAAACAGCGCGACCGGACCAAAGAATTCTTCGTAATAGACCGGATTATCCGGCTTGATGTTGGTCAAGATGGTCGGTTGCATGAACGCGCCCGGATGGTCCAGGCGCGCGCCGCCCAGTTCTACATGCGCACCGCCGGCCACGGCCCGTTGCACTTGGTCGAGCAAATTGAGCAGCGCGCTTTCGGACGACAGCGGTGCCAGCGTGGTGGCCTTGTCCATCGGATCGCCCGGCTTGAAGCTCTCCAGTGCCGCCTTGAAACCGCTCAGGAATGGCTGCGCCAGCGTTTCGGCCACGATGAAGCGTTTGGACGAGGTGCACGCTTGTCCCGAGTTGCCCATGCGCCCAGCCACTGCCTGCTTGACTGCATGTTCCAGATCGGCATCGTCGAGCACGATGAAGGCGTCGCTGCCGCCCAGTTCCATCGTTGTTTTCTTCAGATTCTGGCCGGCACGCGCAGCGACCACGGCACCCGCCGCTTCGCTACCGGTCAGGGCCACGCCGCAGATGCGCGGATCGTCGATCACTTGCGCGACCTGTTCTTTCGAAATGTACAAATTGGTGTAGGCGCCCGGTGGCGCACCGGCTTCTTCCATCAAGCGCTGGAAGGCGCGCGCGCATTGCGGTACGTTCGATGCATGCTTGACCATCACGACATTGCCAGCCATCAAATTGGGCGCGGCAAAGCGCACGATCTGGTAATAAGGATAATTCCACGGCTCGACGCCGAACAGCACGCCGATCGGATTGCTTTCGACCAGGGCCTCGCCTTTTGCGGTCGGCAGTTTTTCCGGCGCCAGAAAGCGCTCTGCATTCTCGGCGTAATAATCGAAGATGTCGGCTGTGAGCGCGACTTCGCCGCGACTTTGATCGATCAACTTGCCCATTTCCAGCGTGATCAGGCTGGCGAATTCATCGCTGCGCTCGCGCAAGATGGTTGCTGCGCGTTGCAGCACGGCCGCGCGTTGGGCAAAGCTGGTCTCGCGCCATGCGCCTTGATAGCAGCTTGATGCGCAAGCGAGCTTGGCTTGCAATTGGGCGTCGGTGGATTCCTGAAACGTTTCAAGAATTTTTCCATTGTAGGGATTAGTGCTTTGATAAGCCATGTTGTTCCTCGGTCGATTCCAACGTTGTGGGAGCTCTTGCTTGGAGTTGATGTTGAGCTGCCGTATGGTCCTAGTGTAGCCCCTCGCTGCAGTTCATGCCGCACGTTGCATTTTAAATACTTATTTCAATCTCGATCATGCAAGCAAGTCGATGCCTGGAGACGAGTGGCATACGATTCATGTGCACGATCGTGCTTTTTTATGCGATTATCGCTGTTCGAATAAAAATGATCAGGAGGCAGCATGGATTTGCACTATACGGCAGAGGAGTTGGCATTTCGGGACACGCTGCGCTCCTTCCTCGAGGCCAATTTGCCAGCCCCATTGCAGCGCAAGGTGCGCCAGCATTTGCATTTGTCGAAACAGGACCTGGTGAGCTGGCACAAGACTGTTGCCCGGCAGGGCTGGGCCGCGCCAAACTGGCCGCTCGAGCATGGCGGCACCGGATGGACTGCGGTGCAATGCCACCTGTGGGAAGAGGAGTGCGCGCGCGCCGGCACGCC
>CANFGA010000091.1 GCA_947446335.1 Oxalobacteraceae bacterium
AGTTGAACATGCATCGGTGGCTTACTGACTTTTAGCCCCTTTACAATTCCCATATTCCAACCCTCCATAATTGCGCCCTTGGCTTCTTGTCGGGTTTGGGCTCGAACATTTGGATCCCAACGTAAGCAAGCCCACAGGTATTCCGGACACATTTGCTCACTATTCAATGTCATGGTGCAAAGATGCTTGGTACTAATGCATATAGGCAAGTCAGTTGGCGCGATAACAACCCGTCCAGTCGTCCCCATGATGGTAATCATCACATCACCGGGTCGCACTGTATAACGTGAAAGCTGATCATATTTTTCTTGGGAAATAAACCGGCGATCGCCCCATGCGAAGGAATTCCCTACAACGTTATCAATTCCCAGCACGGGTATGCCGGTATCGGTAAACTCGGAGGTTAATAGTTGGCTTCCAAATGGCCCCGTCCTAATTGAGTTGGGTATGTTTGCCAGTAGACTTTCAACTGTAGCTCGCTCCGTATGATCGTCAGATATTTTCAGATAGGATGCACGTAGGAAGTCGTCGGCGAGGCGGATCGCTTCTCGGCGCGTGCGGCGCAGATTGTCAGCCTTATTGAGGATGGCTGTGATACGCTTTTGCTCATCTAGCGTCGGGAGCTCAATTTCGTGCTCCCAAAAAATTTTCATCGATACGCGTGGCATTTTTGCACCATCAACTTGCTGGTCGACCCATTTAAGGAATTTGGGAGAACGCAAATAAGCAGCAAGATATTCGCGAGTAACCAGACTCAAGTCGGGACGCATAGGTACGAGTTCAGAGGTACAAAAACCAGGTGCGTCAGGAAGGTAAACCTTGTTGAGATAGGGACGAAGCTTAGAATAAAGTACGTTGCCTTGATCAAAAGCATGTGTAGAGGTCCCAATACGCGCTCGATCAACCAATGCCTTGCTTAGCAGTTGTCCGGTATGCGGCTCAATCTGATCTAAATTAAGTAGCCAAGCATCTTCAGCTAACGGCAAATTCTTTGCCGGTACAGGTGGCGCGATCTGACGCAGGGTTTGCATTTTTGGAATCACAGCATGGCTTCAAGTTGGACGAGCTCTGTTTGAATATCGGCTTCCAGGTCCTTCAAATGTTTCAAAATCAGACGTGGATCGTCATGTGTTTCTTCTGCATGCAAGTGCTGCTGGTAGCGGTTGATTGACAGGTCAAAGTTCTGTGCACTGATGTCATTCACCGGTACCTCGAATGCCTGTGCAGTCCGGTCGCCGAAGTCGCCCTTACCCTCGCACCATTGCAAATACTTAGCCTGTACATCAGGAAGGTCGCCTTTGCCGTCGCCAATTTTGGCTCGCTTGTCATCCAGCGAAAATCCGTCCGATAGCACGTCGTAGAAAAATACATTCTCGGTCTTGCCACCCTTTGCGAAGATGATGATGGCGGTGGATACGCCGGCATAAGGCCTGAACACGCCGGACGGCAGCGAGATCACCGCTTCCAGCTGGTTGTGTTCGATCAGGTGCTGGCGCAGCTGGACGTGGGCCTTGCTGGAACCGAACAACACGCCGTCGGGCACGATGGCGGCGCAGCGTCCGCCTGTTTTCAACATGCGCAGGATCAGGCCGATGAACAGCAGCTCGGTCTTTTTGGTCTTGACGGTGCGCAGGATGTCCGGCGCCACGTCTTGCTCATCCAGAGTGCCCTTGAACGGCGGGTTCGCCAGGATCAGGTCAAACGCATTTTTCGAGCTTTTCGGATGGCGCTCTTCGAAGCTCTGGCTCAGCGTGTCCTGGTAATGCACGTCTGGTTCTGCCACGCCATGCATCACCAGATTCATCGTTGCAATGCGCAGCATCGTCGCGTCGAAGTCAAACGCATGGAACATGTCAGAATCGACGTGCTGGCGGTGTCCATCTTGGACCAGCAGGTCGCCGCTGTAGGTGATCAGCTGCTCGCCGTCGATCACTTCGACATGCTTGCCGGCCGCGCTGGTGTGCTCTCGCAGCAGATAGTCGTAAGCTTCGATCAGGAAGCCGGCGGTGCCGCAGGACGGGTCACAAATGCGGTCGGTCGGCTGCGGTTGCATCAGCTCGACTATCATGCGAATGATGTGGCGGGGCGTGCGGAACTGGCCATTGATGCCAGCCGTAGTGAGTTTGCTGAGCAAATACTCGTACAGGTCGCCCTTGGTATCGCCACGATCCAGCGGCAAGTCTTGCACCGCGTTGACGGCTTTCACCAGCAGCGAAGGCTTCTGGATCATCATCTGCGCGTCCTTCATGAAGGTCGCGAACTGGCTGCCGACGCCGGTGCTGCGCTCGGCCAGGCGGCGAAAATGCGGAAACACGCGGTCGCGCACGTGGGGCAGCATTTCATCGGCGCCATAGTGACGCCAGGTTTCCCAGCGGCAGTCCATGTCGGCCTCGCCGAAGCGGCTGAGGTGAGGCTTGCCACTGACGGATGCGCGCTTCTCGTCCTTGCGCTCCTGCATGTCCAGTAGGCGGCTGTACATCAGGAAGGTAATTTGCTCGATGACGGTGAGCGGATTGGTGATGCCGCCGGTCCAGAAATCGGTCCAGAGGCTGTCGATGCGGGACTTCAGGTCGCCTGTGATCATGTTGGGTACTACTTTCTATTCGTTAAAGGGGCTGCGCTGGTGGCGCCAAAGGCTCGCCGAAATCGCGCACCAGGCGCACCAGATCGTCGAACTGCACGTCATTGGGAAAAACGCCTCCCAGCCCCTCGGTATGGATGCTGGTAAATGGAGCGTCGAAGAGTTTATCGGTAGCGATCGCGCCAAAATTGCGGATGTGATCCTTCAGCATTGCAAGAAAACGCAGCTGCTGGCTGTTGAGCGCGTGAGTTTGCGCGAATGCGGTGAATTTTGCCTCGGCCGCTTCGTGCTCCAGACCGACGATACTGCGCAGGATTCGGGTGAGCGGCACAGCCGTATCAGGAAAGAATTCGCGCAACATTGACAGGTCCACATCCGGGTTGCGAGTGTGCAGCAGGCTGTTGAGTTTGTCGAGTTCTTCCTCGGTAATGACTTCGCCGCGACGCACTTTTTGCAGTACGGGGTCGGATTCAAACAATGGCTCAAGAGCAGATTGCACGGCCCTACGGTAGATACCGAAGTCGACCGACTTGATGTTTGTTGCGTGCAGCTGGACGTGGAATTCGGCCTCGTCTTCGCGCAAGTCCAGGTGCGTCACAGGTGCGGGAGGCGGCAGCACCGGCGCTTCCGCCAGCGGCATCACGTCGCGCAGCGCCACCCGCATCGCATCCAGACTGGCAAAGCTGGGGTTGTTCCAGAAAAGATCCGACCGAAGCGCCTTCAGCTCAGTGGCCTTGGCACGAACCGGGTTCAGGTGCGGCGGTAGCCGGCCCAACCATTCGTCGATGTCTGCGCGGTTGGCGTTGGGCTTGCCGGGTTCGCTGATGGCAGCAGCTTGTGCCTTGGTCATCAGCAAATCCCAGCGTAGCGCATCGCCCTGGCCGCGCACGTCCAGCGTATTCATCAGTGGCGCCACTTTTTCCATCAAGACCTGGCGGGTGACAGGGGCAAATTGATGAATCAGCTTGGCATCGCGCGCCTGCTGCACGGATCGCCAGTTTTCCCGCACCGAGATAGCGCCGTCGGGCAGCGCGGCTGCATCTTGCTCGATCAAGATCGCAAGCGCATCAAACGCCGCAATGTCCGAGCGCGCCAGAGCCAGCGCCGCCAGATTGATGCGGCCTTCATAGAGTCGCTGAGTCAGCGGCTTGGGTACTGCAGGTTCGACCTCTTCGGCATCGAGATCGTGGAAGGCGAAGTTGCCCCAGTGATCAAAAATCAGAAATTCAGACTTGTGGATGCCATGGCCGAACAAGTTCAGGCACAGGCGCGTGCCACGGCCTATCATTTGCCAGAACTTGACCTTGCTTTTGACTGGCTTGGCGAAGACCAGATTGACCACTTCAGGAACGTCGATGCCGGTGTCGAGCATGTCCACCGATATCGCGATGCGCAAATCGGTCTTGCCTTTGAACTGATCGATCAATTCTTCGGCACGCGGCTCCTTCGAGTGGATCACACGGCACAGTTTGCCGCCGAACTGGGGATACATGTCGTCGAACAGTTCAGACAACAGCCTGGCGTGGGCGATGTTGCGGGCAAAGATGATGGTTTTGCCAGGTAATTGACCGTCGGCATCGCGGATGCCGTTGTCCATCAGGTTGCGCAATATGACACGATTGGTGTCCCGGTTGAACACGGCGTCGTCGATTTCCTTGGCGTCGAAATCCAGATCGTTCGGATCGATGCCCTGGTCTTCCATCTGCGCAATTTGCTCGTCGTTCAAGTGCGCCGCCTTGATACCGTCGCGCAAAAATTTGGTGGTGTGCGCCACGACCCGAAATGGCACCAGGTTGCGATCGGCAATCGCCTGATCCAGCGGATAGTTGGCGGTGGGTAGCTTGTAATCGCAGCCGAATATCTTGCAAGTGCTACGACTGACCATTTCAATCGGCGTCGCTGTCAAGCCGACCTGCAGCGCATCAAAATATTTGAAGAGATCGCCGTACAGATTGTAGATGGAGCGGTGCGATTCATCTGCAACGATGAAGTCAAAGAAACCGACATCGAAGGATTCATAATCGTTGATCAAGCCTTGATAGATGCCGATGTAGATGCGCGCATCGAGCTTGCCGATGTCGTTTTGCTGACCGATGACGTAGATGGGTTCCTGTACGAAATCGTTGAAGGCGTTCTTGGCTTGCTTGCGCAGCTCCTTGCGGTCGCACAGAAAGAGCACACGCTTGGCCCAGCGGGCATCGATCAGCAGCTTGGCCAAGGAAATGGCGACGCGGGTCTTGCCGGTTCCCGTTGCCTGCACGATCAGCGCTTTGCGATGGCATTGGCTGAAACGTTCGGCCACACGGGTGATGCTTTCTATCTGGTACAGGCGCCCGGCGATTTTCGGGTCTTGCGGAACTGCCAGAAGATCGAGTTTTTCGCGGCGCTGGAAACCGACGCGGTATTGCAGCGTGTCCTTCGAGTAAAAACCGTACACAGCACGCGGCGGGTAGCCGCCAGCGTCGTCCCAGACCCAGATATCGTGTCCATTGGTAAAAAAGATCATCGGCCGCTGGCCGTGCATTTTTTCCAGGCCATCGGCGTATTGCCTGGCTTGTTCCTGGCCTGTGCGCGCGTCGACACTGGTCTTCTTGGCTTCGACGACAGCGAGCGGCTTGCCATTATCGTCCCACAGCACATAGTCGCAATAACCTTTGGTGCTGACGGTCGCCTGGTGCAGAACTTCGACCTCTTGACCGACGGAGCTGTTGCTGGCCGTGCCCGATGGAACGTCCCATCCAGCCATGCGCAGGTCGCGGTCGATCAGCCACTTGCGGGTGTTGTCCTCTGAGAAACGAAGCTGCTGGGTGACGGTCGTTGCGACTTCTTTGATCTTGTGTAGCGCTGCTTCAGTCGGCGCCGTTTCTGCTTGAGTTGCCGACTCAATCACCACTTTTTCGGCAGCGCGCAGTTCTGCGAGCTCCTGAAGTGCCTGTTTCAGACGCTCCTCTTTCAGTACACTATCCTGGGTCAGGGCCTTGAACTTGCGTTTGATTTCGGCCTTGCTGTCTATGCCTTCGGCAGGCGGTTCCTTGAAGTCGGCGAAGTCCGTCGGCTGACCGGCCAGAAAAGTGACGTGCAGCCAACGTGCCAATTGCCACGCTTCCCGCACGCATCGGACTGAGTCCATCGCGTGCAAGCCTTCGCCGTGGGCAGCGCGGTTGCCCAGCTTGCGTAGCAGGTGCAGTTTGTCGAGAACGAGCTCGGGGGCTACGATCTTGAAACTACCGTTATTCAACAAGTCCACAAAACTGGACTGGGGCGCACGCGGCAATTGGAGCTTGAGATAGATATGATCGACAACACGCTCGGCAAAGCTGCGCAGCTTTACCAACGAACCTTCTGGATCGGAATGGGCGTAGTGCTCTGCATACCCGCCCATATTGGCGAGTTCGGGCCACACCGGCCGCAGTGGCTCGAAGTTCAGTGATCGTATGTCTTGCATTATCATTTGGTCAGCTCCCGTGATCGTTCATGCCTCTACTATCGCGAGAACCGTGCCAGCCTCCATTATTCGTTTGATTCGTCCGCTGCCAGGCCGAGACGCTTGATCCAGTTGCCCAAGGTTTGATGGTTCGAAATCCCGAGCAAATTGGCCGCTGCGGCCTTGCGGTCCCCCGTTTGCTTCAATGCCCGTGCCACGTAGTGGCGCGAAACATCATCCAAAATCTTTTGTAAATCAAAGTCTTGCGTGAGCGGCCGACCGAGCACGTCGTCACCTTGGCGCCGAATTTGCAGCAGTGCTGAATTGATGTCGTCGGGCAGAATTTCGGCGTTGACAGACCATAACGAGGCCCGCAGCAACGTGTGATAGAGCTCCCTGATATTGCCGGGCCATGTATAAGATAGGAGAAGTTTTTTTGCGCCAACGGAAATTTTCTTCTCTTGCGCTTCAGGTTTGCCGCGCGCGTCCGCATTGATCTGCTCCAGAAAGACATCGAGCAGCATGTCAACATCACCCTCACGCTCGCGTAGCGGAGGAAGACGAAGGATCGCCACCGCAAGACGGTGAAACAGGTCTTCGCGGAAACGACCGGTCGCAACGTCCGCTGCAAGGTCGCGGTGAGTCGCGGCAATAACGCGCACATCCACTTTGATGGGGTCGGATGAACCAAGCGGAGTCACTTCCTTGGCCTGCAATACGCGCAGCAGCCGGACTTGGGTTTCCAAAGGTAAATCACCGACTTCGTCAAGGAACAAAGTTCCGCCGCTAGCCTCCTGGAAATGGCCCTTGCGATCGACAATTGCCCCAGTGAACGCGCCTTTTTTATGGCCAAACAACTCGGAACTCGCCAGCTCCGACGCGATGGCGCCGCAGTTGACAGCGATGAACGGCTTGGCGGCGCGTTCGCTCGATGCGTGGATCGCTTCGGCGAAGAGTTCCTTACCGGTACCGGTTTCGCCGAGGATCAGCACAGGAACATCGTGCGCAGCGATGCGCTGCGCTAATTCGATTTGCTTGCGTACCGCCTCGCTGCGGTGAAGTATTTTGCTGAAGTGTGGTCGGATTTCCGTGGGACCTTTAACCAGCCTTTCGATCCGTTCATCACTGCGCCGCAAATACTCGGGCAGAAAGTCGCCGGCGAGATCAAATGCAAAGTCAACCGATTCTAGGCCACCTTCGCGCGATGTCTGAATCAAGCTCGCCGGAAAACGCGTCTTGGCCAGCATGATCCAAACCGCTGCCATCGCCGGTGTGCCCGGGCTGAGATGAAACGTCAATTCAATGTCGTCGCGGGGCAGGCGCGCAGCCTTCAGATTTTCACTTACGCCGGTATAAATGGCTGCGTAGTCGATAGGGCTGCGCAAGTCAATCGAGAACAGATCGACTGCACTTTCTTGGTAACCGCAGGTGCCCTCCAGCCATGCACAAAACTGTTGCCCACGCGAAAATTCGTAATTGGTGAGCAGGTAGACTTTGTCATACCTTTTTTCGCCGAGCAGCGCTGTCGCGACCGGCCCGGCATCTGCGCCGGTTTTACCTTCGGACGCGTTGTGATCCGCTTTTCCGATCCAAGAGACGAGCCATGTTTGTTTGCGCATGGTCAAATCATATAGCCTCCAGTCAACTTAAGTAAATAATTTTACTAAAATATTAATAATCATTCGGGAGACTGAGAACATGCGAAGCGAGCGTTTTGGCCCTTGACCACGGTTAGGCCTCGGCATTTGTATAAAAACAGGAGGAGCGGTGATCGAACAGGCTTAGGCTTTGGCAACGACCGGGGGAGGTTGACTTGGTACGATTTCTTGACGACAAGGAAGCAACTTTACCCTACCGAATTCGCCTATTTCGGCTCTTTGACCTAGTCAGTTTCCAACTGCATCTTTTGTGTCGTTTACACGATTCAGGTTCGGTGATGTTAGCCGCGTGAGCTGTCGCAACGGTTGGTCATTCGACGTTTTAAATTGCGGCAGAACCGAGAGCGGTGGCTGCATGTTGTAGGTTCTGCGTTCGGTCATTACACTATCAGACGCAATGCAGATGGTCTGGGTCGTGGTAATGAACGGCAAGGTTTTCGGTGTGATTTGCTAAAGGCTCGATTGCTGATTTGCCGACGTCAATGATCGCGGCAGTGATAGTGGCAATGCTGTGGGAAATCAAAAAATTGCAGGAGCCCGTCGTGAGGGTTCCGGTCATAGCGCTCGGTCTTATTCTTTATCAAAAATAATAAAGGGAGTCAATACCAGCAGGCAATGACTCCCTTTTCGGGCTCACAAGAATCTGTCAAATTTTATTTTTTTTGTCAAAATCTATTTTTTTTGTCAGATTCTATTTTGAACCGACAACATCAACTACATTCAAGCGAAGTTCTTAGCTGCGAAGTCCCAATTGACCAGGCCCCAGAATGATTCGACATACTTGGCGCGCAAGTTGCGGTAGTCGATGTAGTAAGCGTGCTCCCAGACATCGCAAGTCAACAGTGGCTTGTCGCCGGTGGTCAACGGGCAGCCTGCATTCGAGGTGTTGACGATGTCGACCGAGCCGTCGGCTTTTTGCACCAGCCAAGTCCAGCCGGAACCGAAGTTGCCCAAGCACGACTTGGTGAATTCAGCCTTGAAATTGTCGAACGAGGTCCATTTTGCATTGATCGCGTCAGCCAGGGCGCCGCTAGGAGCGCCACCGCCGTTTGGCTTCATGCCGTTCCAGTAAAAGGTGTGGTTCCACACCTGGGCTGCATTGTTGAACACGCCGCCCGATGATTTCTTGATGATCTCTTCGAGCGACAGCGCTTCGAATTCGGTGCCCTTGATCAGGTTGTTCAGATTCGTCACATAGGTCTGATGATGCTTGCCATAGTGGTGTTCCAGCGTTTCCTTGGAAATATGTGGTGCCAAAGCGTCGATTGCATACGGCAGTGCGGGCAGGGTATGTTCCATGTTGTATCCTTGGTGGGTTGAAAAAAACAGCAAATCTGTGTCAAATCACCCACCATTGTAAATCGGATACGCGAAGGTTGCAGGTTTGCCTCAGGCCAGCGGAACCAGAGCCTGTACCTCGGCCACTGTCACGTCGGCGCTGCCCTCGGC
>CANFGA010000092.1 GCA_947446335.1 Oxalobacteraceae bacterium
AAAGCGTGGCGCAGCGCCTTCGATTCAGCGCTCTGGATCAATTGCATGAATTGCGCGCGTTCGAACTGCAAGCCTTGCTCGAACGGCAGCGCCACGGAAGCGGCGAGCGCCTCGATGCATTTGAGCGGCGCCGGGAACGGGGTCGCCTTGACCTTGTCACGCCACAGTTGCAGCAGCGCTTCAGAGTCCGGATGGTCGACCGCTAGATCGCGCACTTTCGGCAGCGATCGTCCATCGGCGACCTGTTCGGCGGCTTGCTCGGCGAATATCAGCGCCTGCGCCAGCAAGTCTGTGCCGGGCAAGATGACCAAATCGAACAGCGCGGTATGGGCCAGTTTGCCGGCTGCGACCGGCGCTCCGGAGACGATCATCTCGAGCGCCAGTTCCAGTCCCACCGCGCGCGGCAGGCGCTGCGTGCCGCCGGCGCCCGGCAACAGCCCCAGTTTGACTTCCGGCAGCGCCATTTGTGCGTCCGGCGTCGCGATCCGGTAATGGCAACCGAGCGCCAGTTCCAGGCCGCCGCCCATGCAAATCGAATGGATCGCGGCGATGACCGGCTTGCTGGCATTTTCGACGGCGTCGATGACCGAAAACAGCGTCGGCTCGGCCAGCGCCTTCGGTGAATTGAATTCCTTGATGTCGGCGCCGCCCGAAAATGCCTTGCCGGCGCCGGTCACGACGATGGCCTTGACGGCAGCGTCGGCCAGCGCCTGCGCCATGCCATCGACGACGGCGCTGCGGGTGGCCAGGCCCAGGCCATTGACCGGGGGATTGTTCAGCGTGATGACCGCAACGCAGCCGTGGACTTGGTATTGAGCGCTCATTGTTTTCCTTGTTGTGATCTCTGCTGCAAAATTTTCTGCAACGGCGTGCTGGTCATTCGTTCCGCTTTTCCTGTGCTTTGCCGTATCGGATCAGGCGCCGGGCAACAGGTAATCCTTGAATTGTTCGCGCAGCTTGTTCTTTTGTATCTTGCCGGTTGCACCCATCGGCAGCGCATCGACGAACACGACGTCGTCGGGCATCCACCACTTGGCGACCTTGCCTTCAAAAAATTCCAATACGTCTGCACTGCTGACCTCCATTCCTGCGCGCTTGACAACCAGCAGCAGCGGGCGCTCGTCCCATTTCGGATGATGGATCCCGATGCAAGCGGCTTGCTGCACCGCCGGATGCGCCATGGCCAAGTTTTCCAGATCGATGGTGCCTATCCATTCGCCGCCCGACTTGATCACATCCTTGCTGCGATCGGTGATCTGCATGTAGCCATCGAGATCGATGGTGGCCACATCGCCGGTCGGAAACCAGCCGTCTTGCAGCACGTCGCCGCCCTCGTCCTTGAAATACGAGGCAATGATCCACGGCCCCTTGACCAGCAGGTGACCATAGGTTGCGCCATCCCACGCCAACTCCTTGCCGTCGTCGTCGACGATCTTCATGTCGACGCCGTAAATCGCGTGGCCCTGCTTTTGCAACAACTTGCGCTGCGCCGCCTTGGGTAATTGCAGATGCTTGTTTTGCAAGATGCCGGCGGTGCCCAGCGGCGACATTTCGGTCATGCCCCAGGCGTGGATCACTTCCACGCCGAAATGATCGATCAAGGTATCCATCATCGCCGGCGGACAGGCCGAGCCGCCGATCACCGTGCGCCGGAACGAGGAAAAGAGCAGCTTGTTTTGTAGCGCATGGTTGATCAAGCCGAGCCAGACGGTCGGCACGCCGGCGGAAAAGGTGACTTGCTCGCTTTCGAACAAGTCATACAGCGACTTGCCATCGAGCGCCGGACCGGGAAAGACCATCTTGGCGCCCGACAGCAGTACCGAATACGGCAAACCCCAGGCATTGACGTGGAACATCGGCACCACCGGCAACACCGTATCGCGCGCCGACACATTGAGCGCATTGGGCATCGCCGAAGCATAGGCGTGCAGCACCGTGGAGCGATGCGAATACAGCGCGCCTTTCGGATGGCCGGTGGTGCCCGATGTATAGCAGAGCGTGGCGGCTGAATTTTCATCGAACAGCGGCCAGGCAAAATCGTCGGACGCCTGCTCCAGCAATTCTTCATAGCACAGCAAATCGGGGATGGCGGTCGTGGCCGGCATGTGCGCCCGGTCGCACATCAGGATGAAATGCTTGACCGTCTTGCACTGCGCCGCGATCGCTTCGACCAGCGGCAGGAACGTCAAGTCAAACAGCAGGCACTGGTCTTCCGCGTGATCGGCGATGTAAATGATTTGCTCGGCAAACAGGCGCGGATTAATCGTGTGCAGCACCAGGCCCGATCCGGACACCCCATAATAAGCTTCGAGATGACGATAGCCGTTCCAGGCCAGGGTCGCGACCCGGTCGCCGATGCCCATGCCCAGCGTTTGCAATGCATGGGCCAGGCGGCGCGCGCGTTGGTGGCACTCGCGATAGGTATAACGGTGCACGTCGCCCTCGACCCGGCGCGAAACAATGGCATTGTCGCCGTAATGGCGGGCCGCAAATTCGATGATGCTCGAAATGAGCAATGGTTGGCTCATCATCTGTCCCATCAAAGGACTCTTGGCGTACGAAGGCATGGGTGAGGACATTGCAGCTCCGGTGGGGCAATCATGAAAGAAGATAAAGTAATTTATTTTCGTACGAGCGTGCTAAAACAGTCAATGCATTTCGATGCTGCGACGCAGCAACCATACGCCGTGGCCAGGGCCCGGCCAGAGCGCTGCAAGTCGGGTAAAATCGACACCTGCAGCTTGAAATGGATGGCTGGCAGTTTGTATCAACCAAAGCAGAAACGGAACCGCCATTACAACTGATAACCTGATGCTCGATAATTTGCTCGACAGCTCTTATGCCGGTTTGCCGCCAGCATTCTTCACGCGCCTGATGCCCACGCCGCTGCCAGCCCCGTATCTGGTCGCCGGCAGCGCCGCTGCGGCTGCCTTGATCGATCTCGATCCGGCGCTGTTGGCCAACACAGAGGTCATCGCGATCCTCACTGGCAACCGGGTTGCGCCCGATGCGATGCCGCTCGCTGCCGTGTATTCCGGCCACCAGTTCGGCGTCTGGGCCGGCCAGCTCGGCGATGGCCGCGCGATCTTGCTGGGCGAGATCGCTGGTGCAAACGGTTCGTTCGAATTGCAATTGAAGGGTGCCGGCGCGACTCCGTATTCGCGCGGTGGCGACGGACGCGCCGTATTGCGCTCGTCGATACGCGAATTCCTGTGCTCGGAGGCGATGGCCGCCCTGGGCATTCCAACCTCGAGGGCGCTGGCCATCGTCGGCTCCGATCAGGGTGTGCTGCGTGAAACGCTGGAGAGCGCTGCAGTGGTGAGCCGGATGGCGGCCTCTTTCGTGCGCTTCGGCTCGTTCGAACACTGGTATTACAACGACAAGATGGCCGATCTCAAGGTGCTGGCCGACTACGTGATCGCGCGCAATTATCCGCAACTGGCGCAGGAAGACCATCCTTACCAGGCGCTGCTGGCTGAAGTGACCCGCCGCACCGCGCATACGATTGCCAACTGGCAAGCGGTCGGCTTCATGCACGGGGTCATGAACACGGACAACATGTCCATCCTCGGCTTGACCCTCGATTACGGACCGTTCGGCTTCATGGAAGCGTTCGATCCTGATCACATCTGCAACCATACCGACCAGCAAGGCCGCTATGCGTATGCGATGCAGCCGCAGATCGGGCACTGGAATTGCCACGCGCTGGCCCAGGCCTTGCTGCCGTTGATCGGCACGGCCGAGGCAGCGCAGCAGGCGCTGGACACCTACCCTATCGAATTCGCTGGCAAGATGGACGAATTATTGCATGGCAAACTAGGTTTGAGCACGCAACAAGGCGGCGATGCCGCGCTGTTCGACGCCATGTTTGTGCTGATGAAAGAAAATCACGTCGATTTCACGCTGTTTTTCCGCACCCTGGGCGACTTGCAATTGCACCTTGCCGACGATGCGGTGCTGGCAGCAGACGCCGCGCTGCGCGACTTGTTCATCGATCGCCCCGCTTTCGATGCCTGGGCTGTGCAATACCGTAGCCGCTTGCGTGCAGAAAACAGCGTCGATGCAACACGCCGCCTTGCGATGCATGCAGTCAACCCCAAGTATGTGTTGCGCAACTATCTGGCCCAGATCGCGATCGAAAAGGCGCAAAACAAGGATTTCTCTGGCGTGACACAATTGCTGGCAGTCTTGCAGCATCCGTACGACGAGCAGCCCGGCTCTGAACACTATGCAGCGCTGCCACCGGATTGGGCCAGCCATCTTGCCGTGAGTTGCTCGTCCTGATCTGCCTGATCTGATTTTTCCAATATCTGACATTGAACCAAGAGGCTAGCATGACCATCAACAAAGTACACAAAACCGACGCCCAGTGGCGCGAACTGTTGGAGCCGATCGAATTCGAGGTCGCGCGCCACGCCGCGACCGAGCGCCCTTTTAGCGGCAAATTTGATCACCACGACGAGGCTGGCATCTATACCTGCGTCTGCTGCAACACCGCGCTGTTTGCATCCGATGCCAAATTCGATTCGGGCTGCGGCTGGCCGAGTTATTTCAAGGCGCTCAACCCGGAGCATGTCATCGAAAAAATCGACCGTGCCCATGGCATGCTGCGCACCGAAATCATTTGCGCCGTATGCGACGCCCATCTGGGCCATGTGTTTCCCGATGGGCCACCACCGACAGGCTTGCGTTACTGCATCAATTCGGCATCGCTGCGCTTTGATCCACAAGAAAAGTAAATCGGAAAACCCATCATGAAATTTTTGTTCGATCTGTTCCCTGTCATCTTGTTCTTTGCCGTCTTCAAATGGGGCGACGGCAATCAGGAAGCGGCCCATGCCCTGGTCAGCCATTACATGAGTGGCTTGATCTCGGGTGGCGCCATTGTCGCAGCGCAGGCGCCGATCATGCTCGCCACCGTGGTCGGGATTGCCGCCACCGCGCTGCAAATCGGCTATCTGTTGCTGCGTCAGCGCAAGGTCGATGCGATGCTGTGGGTATCGCTGGTCGTGATTGTCTTTTTCGGCGGCGCCACGATCTATTTTCATAATGATGATTTCATCAAATGGAAACCGACCATCTTGTATTGGTGTTTCGCGCTCTCGCTGCTGGTAGGTCAGGTATTTTTCAAGAAGAATCTGATGCGCAAGGTAATGGAATCGCAGATCAAGTTGCCCGATCAAGTCTGGAACAAGCTCAATTATGCGTGGACCTCGTTCTTTGTCTTTTTGGGCGTGCTCAATCTGTTCGTCGCCTTCGTCGTATTCAAGTCCGATACCGCTTCCTGGGTCAGTTTCAAACTGTTTGGCATTACCGGCATTTTCATCGTGTTCATCATAGGCCAGACCATGTTCCTGTCAAAATACCTGAAGGAGGACGCATGAATACCGCTGATACATCGCGCATCGAACGCATCCGCAGCCGCTTGCAAGCAGCGTTGTCGCCGCTATCCATGGTCATCGAAGATGACTCCGCCAGCCATGCCGGCCACGCCGGTGCCGCTCTCGGTGGCGGACACTACAATTTACGCATCATTTGCAGCCAATTTGAAGGGCTCAAACTCGTCATGCGACATCGACTGGTGTATGATTCTGTCCACGACATGATGCATGCCGAGATACACGCCTTGGCAATCACTGCATTATCTCCATCCGAAACATGATGCCATTTTTAAAGCCTGACGATGTTCACTCAATGATGCAGGTCAACGGCAGGTTGACATATGGCACTTCAAATTTCGTTTTCTTTTTATTATCTTCCATTTCATCCAACGACCTTCCCCTAACAGGAATTCATAATGACTTTTAAGCCAGCCCGCTTGCTGATAGCACTTCTCGCCGTTGTTGCGCTGCCTGTTGTTGCTCAAAATATTGCTGTTGTCAATGGCAAGGCCATACCGTCGTCCCGCGTCGACGCCGTCGTCAAGCAAGTTGTTGCACAAGGCCAGCAAGCCGATTCGCCACAACTGCGCGAATTGATCAAGAAGGATTTGATCGGCCGCGAAGTCATGATGCAGGAAGCCGAAAAGCAGGGTTTTGGCAAGGATGCCACAGTCAAGCAGCAGATTGAAAGCGCGCGTCAAGCGATCATCATCAATGTGATGGTGGGCGACTTCCTGAAGAAGAACCCGATCAATGATGCCGACATCAAGGCTGAATACGATCGCTTCACCGCGCAATCGGGCGACAAGGAATACCATGTTCGCCATATACTGCTTGACACCGAAGCTGCTGCCAAGGATGTCATCACCAAATTGAATGCCGGCGCCAAGTTTGAAGACCTGGCCAAGGATTCGAAAGACAGCGGTTCGGCAGGCAATGGCGGCGATCTCGATTGGGCGACACCATCGTCCTTTCCAAAGCCGTTTTCAGATGCTTTCGTTGCACTTCAAAAAGGTCAAGTAGCACAAACGCCGGTGCAAACCCAGAATGGTTTCCACGTGATCAAGGTCGACGATATTCGTCCTGCCAAACTGCCGACGTTGGATGAAGTCAAGCCACAGATCGCCGAATCGCTGCAACAAAAGAAATTGCAAGCGTATCAGGAAGAAATGGTCAAGAAAGCCAAAATCCAGTAACGGCGTTGCGCGCAGTGAGTTGCGCTGCACCGTTTGGATAGGCGCACTGCCAGTCGGTGCGCGATCTTTTGTTTTTTCATAGGATAGATAATGATTTTAAAACCAGCCCGCTTGTTGTTAGCCTTACTCACCGTTATTTCGATTCCAGCCTTCGCGCAAAACATCGCCACCGTCAATGGCAAACCGATCACCGCAGCGCGCCTGGAGCAAGTCGTCAAGCAAGTCGTTGCCCAAGGCAAGCAGGCTGATTCGCCACAATTGCGCGAAGCCATCAAAAAAGACTTGATCGGCCGCGAAGTGCTGATCGAGGAAGCCGACAAGCAAGGCTTTGGCACCCGCCCTGAAGTCAAGGCTCAGGTCGACAATGCGCGCCAGAGCATCATCATCAATGCGATGCTGGCCGATTATTTGAAAAAGAACCCGGTTACCGATGCCAACATCAAGGCCGAATACGACAAGTACAAATCGACGGTCGGCGACAAGGAATACCATGCGCGCCACATCCTGGTGGCAACCGAAGCCGAAGCGAAAGACCTCATCGTCAAGCTGAAAGCCGGCGGCAAGTTCGAGGAATTGGCCAAGGTATCGAAGGATGGTTCGGCAGCCAATGGCGGCGATCTGGACTGGGCCAGCCCTGGTTCGTTCGTCAAGCCGTTTTCGGATGCGATGGTCGCGTTGAAAAACGGTCAGATCACCGAGACGCCGGTGAAAACCGACTTCGGTTATCACGTCATCAAGCTTGAAGAAACCCGCACGGCGAAGATCCCTGCGCTGGAAGAAGTCAAGACCCAGATCGCCGAATCGCTGCAACAAAAGAAACTCGCGGCATTGCGCGAAGATCTGATGAAAAAAGCCAAGATCAAATGATCCGCTAAAGATCGGGGAATCTGCAAAGACCCACCTTGATCGATGAAAAAAAGCGCTTCTGCAAAGAAGCGCTTTTTTTATTGCTTGGCAGTTTGTTTCGCAAGCTGCCTTTCAGTTGATCCCGGGCTGGGCAGCCCGGGTTGGCAGTCGCTTATCCGACCCACTTGCGCGCATTACGGAACATGCGCATCCACGGCGAGTCCTCGCCCCACGCGGCCGGATGCCAGGATTGCTGCACCGAGCGAAATACCCGCTCGGCATGCGGCATCATCACCGTGAAGCGCCCATCGCTGGTCGTGACCGAGGTCAAGCCGCTCGGCGAGCCGTTCGGGTTGTACGGATAGGCTTCGCTGGCCTGGCCGCGGTTGTCGACGAAGCGCAAGGCCGAGACTACTTGCTCGATGTTGCCGGTGCGCGAGAAGTCGGCGAAACCTTCGCCGTGCGCGATCGCGATTGCGGTCTTGGTGCCGGCCATGCCCTGGAAAAAGATCGACGGTGATTCCAGCACTTCGACCATCGCAAAACGGCTTTCGAACTGTTCGGACTTGTTGCGCGTGAAGTCAGGCCAGGCTTGCGCGCCCGGGATGATCGCTTTCAGTTTGCTCATCATCTGGCAACCGTTGCAAATGCCCAGGCCGAAACTGTCGCTTCTGGCAAAGAAGCTGGCAAACTGGTCGGCCAGGCTGGCATTGAACAAGATGGTCTTGGCCCAGCCTTCGCCGGCGCCGAGCACATCGCCGTAAGAAAAGCCGCCGACCGCGATCACGCCCTGAAAATCGTCGAGCCGCACGCGACCGGCGATCAGATCGCTCATGTGGACGTCGACCGCGGCAAAGCCGGCCTGATGCATCACGTAGGCGGTCTCGACATGCGAGTTGACGCCCTGCTCGCGCAAGATCGCCACCCGCGGACGCACGCCACTCAAGACGAAGGGCGCGGCGATATCGTCTGAAGGGTCAAAGCTCAACCTTGGGCTGATGCCGGGATCGGTCAAGTCGAGCAAGCGCGCATATTCGGCATCGGCGCACGCCGGATTGTCGCGCAGGCGCGCGATGCGCCAGCTCGTTTCGCTCCATAACTGGTGCAGTGCAGCGCGCGGCTGGTTGTAGATCAGCTTCGCGTCGCGCGTGATTTCGATCACATCGCGATCGTTGGGCTTGCCGATGATGTTGCTGCAAGCGCCCAGATTATGCGAGCGCAACACGTCCATCACCAACGACTTTTCATCGGCGCGGACCTGGATCACAGCGCCCAGTTCTTCGCTGAACAAGGCGGCCAGCGTCAAGTCATTGCGCCGCTCGGCGACCTGGCCAGCCCAGTTCTTGGCATCGCCCCAGTCGGCAGAGTGTTCGTCACCCAGGGTCAGCATGTCGATGTTGATCGACAAGCCGCTGCGCCCTGCGAAGGCCATTTCGACCAGGGTCGCGAACAAGCCGCCGTCGGAGCGGTCGTGATAGGCCAGCAGTTTGCCGTCGCTGTTCAATTGCTGGATCGCCGCAAAGAAGGCTTTCAGGTCTGCTGCGCTGTCCAGATCCGGCGTTGCATTGCCGAGCTGGCCGCTCACTTGGGCCAGTGCGGATGCGCCCAGGCGATTCTTGCCGCGCCCGAGATCGATCAAGATCATCACGCTATCGACCCC
>CANFGA010000093.1 GCA_947446335.1 Oxalobacteraceae bacterium
GACGTTTCCCGTTTGCCTATCATCTCGGTCGATGACGTGCCGTTCAATACGCAAAACAATACGCAAAACAACATGCAGGCGGCGCCAGCCCCGCAGTCGACGATGGATTCGAACTCGAACTCGAACTCGAACTCGAACTCGAACTTGAACTTGAACTCGAACTTGAACTCGAACGCAAATCTGAATTCGAACCTGAATTCGAACCCGGCTGCACCGTTGCAGCATCCGGCGACGAAGGCCGAGACCGATATCTTCTCGATGATCGAAAAACTGGCCGATCTGCGCGGTCGCTCGCTGCTCAGCGATGAGGAATTCGCCAAGAAGAAGACCGAATTGCTGGCGCGCCTGTAGTCAAATTTGCAGTTTGTCCAGATGGGGCGGGCCTCGACGCAGGACCCGCCCCATCTTTGCTTGAATCAGTTGCTCATGCCCGCAGCGCGCATGAACAGTTTCATCAGCCACGCAAACACGCCGAGCGAGGCGACGCTGGCGCTCCATATCAGGACCAGCCAGCTCAGTTTTTTCCACCATGGGCGCGGTTCGATGGGCGCGCGCATCAGTGGTAGCCCTCACCGTGCTTGAGCTTGCCGCGGAACACGTAATAGGCCCAGACCGTATAACCGAGGATGATCGGGATGATCAAGAGCGCGCCGACCAGGATGAAACCCTGGCTTTGCGGTGGCGATGATGCAGCCCAGATCGAGATCGATGGCGGAATGATGTTGGGCCAGATGCTGATGCCCAGCCCGCTATAGCCGAGAAAGATCAGCGTCAGCGTCATCAAGAAAGGCAGCGCCTGGCGCTGTTGTTGCACCGATCTCAGCAACCAGAAAGCGCTCGCCATCACCAGCAGCGGCACTGGTGCAAACCAGAACAGGTTGGGGATGCTGAACCAGCGCTCGGCAATGCTATTGTCCAGCAGCGGGGTCCAGATGCTGATGGCGACGATCACTGCCAGCAGCGCCCACACCAGCTTGTGCGTGATGCGGTAGGCGTGCTGTTGCAGTGTGCCTTCGGTTTTCATGATCAGCCATGTGCTGCCCAGCAGCGCATAAGCGACGATCAAGCCCAGCCCGGTGAACATCGAAAATGGCGAAATCCAGTCGAATGGACCGCCAGCGTAGGCGCGATCGACGACCGGCATGCCCTGGATGTAGGCGCCCAGCGTGACGCCCTGAAAGAAGGTGGCCGCGAGGGAGCCACCGATGAAGGCCTTGTCCCAGATGTGACGCTCGTGTTCCCTGGCCTTGAAGCGAAATTCGAATGCCACGCCGCGAAAAATCAAGCCCACCAGCATCAGCATCAAGGGCAGGTAGCAAGCGCTCAGTACCACCGAATAGGCCAATGGGAAGGCTGCCATCAGGCCGGCACCGCCCATCACCAGCCAGGTTTCATTGCCGTCCCAGACCGGCGCCACCGTATTCATCATCACGTCGCGCTCTTGCTTTCCTTTGAAAAAAGGATAGAGCAAGCCGATGCCCAGATCGAAGCCGTCCATGATCACGTACATCATGATACTGAACAGAATGATCACTGCCCAGATGAGTGGAAGATCGATGCCCATGGTTCAATTCTCCGTTTTGTCTTGTTCGGATGCGGCCGACATCGGTCGCATCGGTTGTCGTTCCTGGCCTGGACCGCCGTGCCCTGTGTATTGCTCATGATGCGTCGGGCCGATCCGGATCAGCCGCATCAGGTAAGCGATGCCGGTGCCAAAAACCGCAAAATAGACCAGCACGAACAGAATCAGGGTAATGGAGAGTTGCAATACGCCATGGTTGGATACGGCGTCCGCGGTGCGCAAGATGCCGTAAATGGTCCAGGGTTGGCGCCCGATTTCGGTGGTGAACCAGCCGGCCAGAATCGCGACCAGACCGCTTGGCCCCATCGCCAGAGCACAATACAGGAAGGGCCGCGACGTCATCAACGTACCGCGCCAGCGCAGCCAGGCGCTCCACAGCCCGAACGCGATCATCAGCATGCCGATGCCGACCATGATGCGGAAAGACCAGAACACGATCGCCGCATTGGGCCGGTCTGCGCGGGGGAATTCTTTCAGTCCGGGAATGTTGCCATCCCATTCGTGCTTCAAGAGCAAGCCGCCCAGGCGTGGAACCTCGATCTTGAAGCGGGTTTCCTCGCGCTCCATGTCGGGCCAGCCGAACAGGACCAGTGGCATGCCTTTGCTGGCGCCTTCCGGGGTCAACTCGTTTTCCCAGTGGCCTTCGATCGCAGCCAGTTTCGCCGGCTGGTGCTTGAGCGTATTCAAGCCATGGAAGTCGCCGATCACGGCCTGGATCGGCGCCACGATCAGCACCATCCACAAGCCCATCGACAGCATCTTGCGCACCGCCGCATTCGAAGCCGCATCGCCTGGTTTGCGCAACAAGTGCCATGCCGCAGAGGCGACGACGAACAGGGCAGTGGCGAGGAAGGTGGCCACAGTCATGTGCAACAGCCGGTACGGGAACGATGGATTGAAAATGATTTGCAGCCAGTCGAGCGGAACCATCTGGCCATCGACGATGGCGTAGCCTTGCGGCGTTTGCATCCAGCTGTTGGAGGCGATGATCCAGGTCGTTGAAATGAGCGTGCCCAGTGCCACCATCGCGGTCGATAGCAGATGCAGCGTCGGTCCCACCTTGTTCCAGCCGAACAGCATGACGCCGAGAAAGCCGGCCTCAAGGAAGAATGCGGTCAACACTTCATAGGCCAGCAAGGGGCCGGTGATGCTGCCGGCAAACTGGGAAAAAAAGCTCCAGTTGGTACCAAATTGATACGCCATCACGAGACCCGAAACGACGCCCATGCCGAAATTGACTGCAAAAATCTTCGACCAGAAATGATACAGGTCGCGATAGACTTCCTTGCGGGTACGCAGCCAGCACACTTCGAGCACGGTCAGGTAACTGGCCAGGCCGATCGTGATCGCCGGGAAGATGATGTGAAAGGAAATCGTGAAGCCAAATTGAAAGCGGGCAAGGTCGAGCGCGCTGAAACCTAACATTTTTTGTGACCGGTAAGGTGAATAATGTCGCCATCATAGGCCTATTGTCAGAAACGCGGAGCCAGCCCAACAGAATCTGCGCCGACACGTCGGCGCGCTCTTGTCAGATAGTTACCGATGGATTGTCGTCCGCTACACTGCCGTGATCTGCGCGCCAGGGTGCACGGGGACTCTGGCCCGGCATCGGCTGCCCATGATGCTCAGCACTTCATTTGACGCCGCCGGATCCGGGCAGGGGGAGCGTCTTGCGTGGATTGAATATCATCTTGTTAAGCAGTTTGATCGCGGGCATTTCCAGATACAAGGATGCCATGATGCCAACAGCGACTGCAGAGGCAATCAGGATCAGGAACACAACATCATGAGCAAGCGCATCGGTGAGTCCAAGGCGTTCCAGAATTTTGTAGCTGAGGCTGATGGCCAGTGAATGCGTCAGGTAAAGCGAGTAGGACGATTCGCCGATGGCAGTCAAGGCGCGAGGAATGCTGAACTGGCGTGATTTTTCCCATGCCACGATGCCGATGATGATCGCCATCGACAAGGGGCCGTAAATCATGCGGGCAACAGGCGCACTGCCGTTGATCATGCCGATGTTTTCATAATGCCCTGCCAGCAAGAAGCCGGCCACAGCAAAAATGAAGAGACTTTTTGGCAGTTTGACCCGGTAGCGCGACAGGATATACGCCGCAGACATGCCGAGAAAAAATTCAATATTCCAGACCGAGAACAGCATGTTCAGCCACGCCGGATGCTGCTGCGGCATGGCTTGCAACGAAAAAAATACAATGGCTGTCATCCAGACTGGCAATGCAATTTTCCATGCACGCCGGGAAAAGATTGCCAGGCAAAAAATGCCATAAAAGATGATTTCGTACTGCAGCGTCCAGGCTGTGCTGATGATATCGATGGTGGTGATGGGCAGCAACGTTGCTTCCAATAACAGCTGCGATAGCTCAAGCGGTTTTCCAGTGATCAGGTTCAGCGCCAGATAAATTGACGCCACTATCCACAGCATCGGATAGATGCGCGTCAATCTTCGGGTGATGTAATGTCCCAGTCGGGAAGGATTCCCGATGTCGTTGGCGTGAATGAAGCAGATGATGAAGCCGCTCAAGACAAAGAAGAAATCGACCCCTGAACGTCCGAAATGAAACATGCCTTGCATCGGCAAGTAACCGAGATCAAGCCTCATGTGGTTCGATGCATGGTACAGGGTGACCAGCATGGCAGCGATGCCGCGTGCCAGTTGCAATCCCTGAAATTTGTTTTTTGTTTCATGCATCGCGCCGCCTGTTTTCAAGATGCCATCGCCAGCTGTCGGTCTGCCCATGCAATCAAGTCATCGCGTGGCCATGCCATCATGTAAATTTCTGGAATGTAACGACCTGCGTTGAAGAGTCTTCTTCTGGTCCCGGAATGTTCGATCGATCCTGTGGCGGCGCTGGTGTCTTGTGTCAGATGAAACAGCAGTGCGCCATTTCGGGCCGGGAGCGTACGCAGATAGGATAGCCGGGGACTGATTTTTTCCAGTTGCGGGTCATACCACCAGCTGCCGCAAAATACCCCGCGGATCTTGGGATTCATCTTGAGCAACTCTGCAATTTTCAGATTGCAATCAATCCAGCCTTCGAGATCGAAATTCTTGCGCAACGGAGCATGCATGTGCATTTCGTAGCAAGGGCGAAAGCCATGCAGCCTGATCAGGAAAAACCATGTCAATCGCCACAGACGGTGGAGATCAGGTTTGAAAAATATTCTTTTTGGTATACCGGAAAATTCATCGAGCAATATCGGACCGCAAGGGTAGAGTTTCAATCTCGATATCGCCAGATCCTTCAGGAAGTAATCGCATGCAACCAGATAATGGCCTTTTCTTGTCGTGCCCATTTCGGCCATGATCCGGTTGAATTCGACGTTGAACAGTTCGATGATCGTTGCCGGTATTTTTTTATCGACATGTCGAAGCGGGAATTGGCTGATCAATGTCAACAAAACCAGTTGGTGATATTTTTCAAGCCAGTCTGGGCTCGCGTGTTCCGACAGGCGGCGTGCATGGTCAAGCACAGCCGGTGGCAGTTTGTTGTAGTTGCCGCATGATGTTTGAGTATCGAGCAGGGCAATGTAGCGACCGACCGGAAACAATGCGAGCAAGTCCGGCCAAGCTTGCCTTATTTCGATGGTGACATCCTCTTTCATTTCTTCTATTTTGCTGGTTTCCATCGACTGCTCCGGCCGCCTCCTGAATCATTGCAACACGCTTTTTCCACGCATGCGTGCTTGCTGGACGAGGCCCCCACGCATTACAAACAGCCCGTTTCTCTTCATGCTGGCCGCCAACTTGGAAGCGACAAAGCCATCTCCTTGAAATGGATATCCCTGTTTTGGGATAAAATCGCCTCGGCCGCTTCAAGTCCGGCATAGGTTGCCTTGTCCGTTCCTGGACGGTTGATGTAGTAAAAATTATCAAAGCGATTAATCGTGTTCAACATCTCATGGTGTTGTTCATTATCCCAATCGCGCCAGTTGATCGCCGCCTTTGCATTCGGCAGTTTCAACACGAAAAAATCAACACACTTGTCGATGTCGATCAGGGATGCACTGGCGCACTCATCGATGGTGTGTTCATACAATTGCTTGTCATTTAATGAAAGCATGGAATCGGATGATGTGCAAAAATATTCGATGCACAAGCATGTTTTTCCATCTGGCACCATCCGGCCATTGAATGCCGAGTAGTTTGTTACTCTGCCAATTTTCAGCTCCGGCGAAGTCACTTTGAGCCAGACATGGGGGAAGTGTGGCAATTCATCAAGAAACAAGTAAACGCAAATGGTCGTCATCGGCACGCCAGATGGCAGCTCTTGCTCCTGCTTTTTTTTCTGTCTCGATGAAAAATTGTGGTCCAGCAATTGCGCCATCATGTCAGCCGGTGTGCTGGAAATGACATGTTGTGGCAGATAGGTCGTGGCCCCGGATTCATCTTCGATGTCGATGCTGTCGATGCGAGCGCCGCATGTGGTGATGCGCGAAACATGGGATTCAAATTGAAATGTCGCACCCGCAGTCCTGGATTTTTCCAGTAATAAATTGCATATTTGTCCAGTACCTTTGGCCGGATGGCGCCATGTGCGCTTCGCATGCTCCAAAACATGCAGGTCGAGAAGTTGATCCGGATTTTGATCGCCATCGGTCGCCATTTTTTTGTTTTTTGGAGATGGCAAATCGGACCATTTTATTCCCTTGAATTTTTCTTCAAATCCCTGGGATAATATCTTGCTTAACAATTTTCCTCTGTTCTTGTACCAATATTCCTGATAATTGACGGGTGGCTTTAAAATGCCTTTTAAAAATTCAATCGAGTAATCTATTCCACAGCGCCATATCAAGCCCAGTGGCATTCCTCGCCGCATGCCTCGCCATGTCGAACACGTTTCCAGAATCTTGCCCTGATAAAGAATTCCTTCCCTGTGATCATATTTGATGTAATCGTTTTCGAGAATTTCTTTCCACAAGATATCAACTTTCGGTAGCCGGGTATACAGTTCCTTGCGGCCGATATCCATGATGTATTCGCCATTGTGCAGCGATTGCATCAATCCACCAGCAGACTTGCTTTTTTCGATGATCAGCGGCGCGACGCCTTGCTTGCTCAAGGCATACGCCGCAGCCAATCCTGCCGGTCCTGCTCCGATGATGATGGTATGTATTTTTTTTACTTTTTTTAGATTACTCATGAATGATTCTTTTTCTATTCGAATTCAGCGATGAAAAAATCGGGATATAAATACAAATTCATGTTTTTATTGATGATTGTTCGCTGTCATCGTCATCGTGGAGCGGGCCAGATGAGCCCTTATGCTATCCCCACGCATTGAAGCAGAAACGCTGCGTTGGAACATTCCCAGTGTATGCCCCGGCGCAGAACATTGAATCGGTCGATCATCTTGATGTTTGATCCTCCATAAGCAGCCAGACAGCCTGAATACCCGGCCTGCTTGACCATCTCCAGGCGATCGGGCGTCATGTGCCGTTTTCCGCCATAGGGATAGCCGAACAGGCAATCTTGCAAACCCAGTTCGCTGCGCAGGGTTGCCAGGGAGTGCACGAGTTCATCGCGGACCAGCTCCGGCGCTTCTGCCGCGCAATCTATATGGTTGACCGTATGCGATCCGATGCAAAATCCGGCCGCGCGCATGGCTCTCAAATGCTCCCATTGCATCATTGCAATGGCTGGATTGCCGCGCCGGATATCGTGGGCAAAGCGCTTGTTGCTGCCAATGATGCCCGTTGATACGAAAAAAGCGGCAGGGATGGCATGCCGCAACAGACTCGGTACGGCGTTGACATAATTGTCCAGATAGCCGTCGTCGAAGGTGACGCATACCAGCGGCTTCGGCGAGCGCGGTATGGTCGTCAATCCAAGCGCTTCCTCTATCCCTAGCACCGTGCAATGCTGCCGCAGCAACTGCATCTGCTGGTCGAATTGGCTGATGCCGACGGTCAGATTGTCTCGTACGCTATCGCTCACCCGGTGATATAGCAGCACGGTAATTCTTGGCTGTAACAAGCGATATCCACCGACGCGCCAAGCCCAGATTGCAGCCGCTCCCAGCAGCACTTTGGCCCAGCGCCTCGAGAACGACGAGGTGGGCAAATCGGTGGCCACCAGCTTGCGCTGCAATGCCGCCACCTGCGCCAGCGTTGGCTTGCGGTAAGTGGCACCGCCAGCGCACTGCGGCGTGCCAGGGTGCTGGCCGTCGATGATCTCGACGATGACGTTTCGCATCAAGTCGATTCCGACCTCGTCGAGGCGCAATTGCAGTGCGCGCAGGGTCGAATAGCGCTCGCGTTCGATGACGGTGCAGGCCGCCACCGCGCCCTTGTCGAGCAAGTCATCGACCCAATGCACGGTGCAACCGACGCAAGACTCATTGTTCCAGAGTTCCCAGAAGGCTGGCGGCATTCCGCGAAAGTCGGGCACCTTGCCTTTGTGCAAGTTGACGGTGCCTGCCTTCGGGATCGCGAACAGCGCGCGCTGGAGCAGGGGGGCGGCCAAGCATATGCCTATAAAAGGCTCAAACGCGCTGACCGCCTCTAGCGAGGCGCTGGCATGCATATCGGCCACCTTGAGGATGGTCACATTGGGCCGCGCGGCTAACGCTGACATCGAAAATTGGGCGCCGGGGGCGCTGCTGTTCTCCGCTTTGCCGGTGGCTCGAAACAAGCGTTGCCATATGTCAGTGATTTGGTAGGGGATCCATCGCCAGCCGTTGCGATGGAAGTTGGACCATTGATTGCGCAGCAGTTGGCGCACAGTCTTGGGTGGGGAGTGGATCAGAACAAGCCAGGACAGGCCGGCAATCGCGCTGTCGATCTCGACGATGGCCTTCCTCGCTGAAAAGGCCAGATTGCCAGAAAAAACAACGATTTTTCTTTGATCTCTCATCTTTTTTCACTCCCCATGCATTGTTTTTTTGAAGTGTTTTTTCAGACCGCAGGCCAACTGTCGTATCGATGGCACAAGTTTTTTGTGAAGAGAAAATATTACGTGAAATGGCTTCTCTGGAAATCCAACATCCTTTTAATCTGAGCTTGATCAAGCATGCTCATCAATTTCTGATTCTTTTTAAAAAACAAGCTTGCATATTAGGCTACAATATTGCAGTGCACCATTATTGAAAAGTGTCGTTCACTGACTGTTTTCAGCATCTGATTTTTTTCTCTGGAGAATGCCATGTTGTCGAACAAGAAAAATCTTTCGTCGGCCAGCAACATTTTTTTTCAATCGCGGTACACCAGTTTGCCGGCGTGGTCGCGCAATGTGCAGCATGCAGCAGAAAAATTGACTGAACTTAACGTTGCCTCGGTGCGCGCACTGACTGCCGAGTCGATCGATGTTGCCCGGCAAGGCTTGCTGGCCGATAGCCCGCAAGCGTTGCTGGCGCTGGCGTTGAGGCAGGCACAAGCGAGCGTGGCGAAAGCCGATTCCTACGCGCGTCACTTGCGCGCCATTGTTTTTGGCATCGGCGGCGGCGAACTCGCCGAGATGAAGATTGCGTCTCAAAAATTGTCGA
>CANFGA010000094.1 GCA_947446335.1 Oxalobacteraceae bacterium
AAGGTCAATCTGGAACGCGAAGTGGCTGGCCGCGTCAAGGCGCGCAACAAGGATAGCGTGATGGATGCGCTGGTCAAGGTTGCCGAACTCGACGTGCCGAAAGCGCTGGTCACCCAGGATGCAGAACGTCTGGCTGAAATGACCCGTCAAGACATGGCTCAGCGCGGCATGAACGTCAAGGATGTGCCGTTCCCACCGGAACTGTTCACCGAAAAAGCCGAGCGCCGCGTGCGCCTGGGCTTGATCCTGTCGCAATTGGTCGGCGCCAACAACTTGCAAGCGACTGCCGAGCAAGTAAAAGCCCAGATCGACAACTTTGCGCAAAGCTATGAAGATCCTAGCGAAGTGCTGAAGTACTATTACAGCGATCGCACGCGTTTGGCTGAAGTCGAAGCCCTTGTATTGGAAGAAAACGTCGTCAACTATGTCCTGGGCCTGTCAAAAGTCACGTCGACCTCGGTACCGTTCGACGAATTGATGGGAAGTAACGCGCAAGCATAAATCAGGACGCGCCTTTCACTGCGCAGCTTGCGGTGCAAGCTGCAACTCAAGGGAAAAAAATGATAGGTATGAACCGAAATCCGGCGCTGGATACCGAAATGCTCGGTCTGGTGCCGATGGTGGTAGAGCAGAGTGGGCGCGGTGAACGCTCCTATGATATTTACTCGCGCTTGTTGAAAGAGCGTGTGATTTTCATGGTTGGCCCGGTGCATGACCAGATGGCAAACCTGATCGTCGCCCAGTTGCTGTTCCTGGAAAGCGAAAATCCGGACAAGGATATTTCGCTGTACATCAATTCGCCGGGCGGTTCGGTGTCGGCCGGCATGGCCATCTTCGACACGATGCAATTCATCAAGCCCGATGTGTCGACGCTGTGCACCGGCATGGCGGCCTCGATGGGCGCTTTCCTGCTCGCGGCAGGGGCCAAGGGCAAGCGTTTTTCGCTGCCCAACTCCCGCATCATGATTCACCAGCCTTCGGGTGGATCGCAGGGCCAGGCTTCAGACATCGAAATCCAGGCGCGCGAAATACTGTATCTTCGCTCGCGTCTCAACGGCATATTGGCCGAGCGTACCGGACAGACGATCGAACAGATCGCCAAGGACACCGACCGCGATCGCTTCATGTCAGCCGACGAATCGGCGGAATATGGATTGATCGACAAGGTGTTAACCAGCCGCACCTGATGCCAGTTGCTCCAGGAGAGTGCTGACAAGTCACGCTTGACATGCACCAAATGGCATGACTAAAAACGCCCGGCCGCTTGATGGGCTGGGCGTTTCGCTTTCATTTCAGGTAGCATGGGGGCGTGTGCTGCTTTATGCATGCCACCAAGGTGACTAGCCTGCAATAATTGATAACGCAATTCCAACCAAAGCTGCCCCATGTCAGAAAAAAAATCCTCCAGCGGCGAAAAACTACTGTATTGCTCATTTTGCGGCAAGAGCCAGCATGAAGTCAAAAAACTCATCGCCGGTCCTTCCGTATTCATTTGCGATGAGTGTATCGACCTGTGCAACGACATCATTCGCGATGAAACTTCCAGCGTGGAATCGGTCACTGGCGCGAAGACGGACTTGCCAACGCCGCACGAAATTGCCGCGCTGCTGGACCAGTATGTCATCGGCCAGAAGACTGCCAAGCGCATCTTGTCTGTCGCGGTGTACAACCATTACAAGCGCCTCAAGCATCTGGGCAAAAAAGACGATGTCGAACTAGCCAAGAGCAACATCTTGTTGGTCGGTCCAACCGGATCGGGCAAGACGCTGCTGGCGCAAACGCTGGCACGCATGCTCAATGTGCCGTTCGTGATCGCCGACGCCACCACGCTGACCGAAGCCGGTTATGTCGGTGAAGACGTCGAAAACATTATCCAGAAGCTGCTGCAAAGCTGCAATTACGACGTCGAAAAAGCGCAGCGCGGCATCGTCTACATCGATGAAATCGACAAGATTTCGCGCAAGTCGGACAATCCTTCGATCACGCGCGACGTGTCGGGTGAAGGCGTACAGCAAGCGTTGTTGAAATTGATCGAAGGTACGATGGCATCGGTGCCGCCACAAGGCGGTCGCAAGCATCCGAACCAGGATTTCATCCAGATCGATACCACCAACATCATGTTCATCTGCGGCGGCGCATTCGACGGCCTGGTAAAGATCATTTCGAATCGTTCGGAAAAGAGTGGCATCGGCTTCTCGGCTTCGGTCAAGAGCAAGAGCGAGCGCGCCAGCAGCGATGTATTGCTGGAAGCAGAGCCGGAAGATTTGATCAAATTCGGCTTGATCCCCGAACTCGTTGGCCGCCTGCCCGTGGTCGCCACCTTGAGCGAATTGACCGAAGATGCGCTGATCCAGATTCTGACCGAACCCAAGAATGCGCTGCTCAAGCAATATTCCAAATTGCTGGAGATGGAAGGCGCCGAGCTGGAAATTCGTCCTGCCGGGTTACAGGCGATCGCCAAGAAAGCATTGGCGCGCAAGACCGGCGCCCGCGGTTTGCGCTCGATCCTGGAACATGCATTGCTCGATGTAATGTATGAATTGCCCAGCGAGCAAAACGTGGTCAAGGTCGTCATCGATGAAAACACGATCACCAGCGGCGCCAAGCCCTTGTTGATTTATGAAGAGCAAGCAAAGGTATCCGGCGAAAATTGATCCGGATCGGTATGATGGGATGAAAGTGTTTTGTAGCGCTGCCACCTGGCGCTACAATTTGTTCATTCATGCTTGAACCGTGCGCGGCGCACCTTTGCGCGCGCGGATTATCTTTATTACGTATGTGGATTGGAGTATCGCTGATCGAATTGATGAAAGAGGATGCCATTTTCTTGAATTAAATATTTTCACCGGTCTTGTGTTTTGGCAGTGAGTGCCAACATCATTAACATGCTCTCCATAAGGTACGCCATGACAACTTCCAAACTAACTGAGCAAACTCAACTGCCGTTATTGCCATTGCGCGATGTGGTAGTTTTCCCGCATATGGTGATTCCGCTGTTCGTTGGGCGGCCAAAATCGATCAAGGCGCTTGAAGCTGCGATGGAGCAGGGCAAGTGCATCATGCTTGCTGCTCAAAAAGCGGCCGCCAAGGACGAACCGTCCGCCAGCGACATCTATGAAATCGGCTGTATCGCCAACATCTTGCAGATGCTGAAACTGCCCGACGGCACCGTCAAGGTACTGGTCGAAGGCGCCCAGCGCGCCCGCATCTCTCACATCAGCGATTCCCCGACGCATTTCATCGCCGACTTGACGCCGATAGAATCGGATGCCGGCGACGACTCCGAAGTCGAGGCGATGCGCCGCGCGATCGTCCAGCAGTTCGATCAATATGTCAAACTGAACAAAAAAATTCCACCTGAGATACTGGCATCGCTGTCAGGCATCGACGATGCCGGCCGCTTGGCCGATACCGTGGCAGCGCATCTGCCGCTGAAGCTGGAGCAAAAGCAAGTCATTCTGGAAATCTTCAATGTTTCCAAGCGCCTCGAACATTTGCTCGGGCAACTCGAAGGTGAACTCGATATCTTGCAGGTAGAAAAGCGCATCCGTGGGCGTGTCAAGCGCCAGATGGAGAAATCCCAGCGCGAGTATTACCTGAACGAACAAGTGAAGGCGATTCAAAAAGAGTTGGGCGAGGGCGAAGAGGGTGCCGATATCGACGAACTCGAGAAAAAGGTCATCGCCGCCAAGATGCCCAAGGAAGCGCTCGACAAGGCCACCAACGAACTGAAGAAACTGAAGCTCATGTCGCCGATGTCAGCCGAGGCGACCGTGGTGCGCAACTATATCGACACGCTGGTCGGCTTGCCGTGGAAAAAGAAATCCAAGGTCAACAATGATCTGACCAATGCTGAAAAAGTGCTCGAAAGCGATCACTATGGCTTGGACAAGGTCAAGGAACGGATACTGGAATACCTCGCGGTGCAACAGCGCGTCGACAAACTGAAGGCGCCTATCCTGTGCTTCGTCGGACCTCCTGGCGTCGGCAAGACCTCGCTGGGGCAATCGATCGCCCGAGCCACCAACCGCAAGTTCGTGCGGATGGCGCTCGGCGGTGTGCGCGACGAAGCCGAGATTCGCGGCCATCGCCGTACCTACATCGGCTCCATGCCGGGCAAGATATTGCAATCGCTGGCCAAGGCTGGCGTGCGCAATCCGCTGTTCTTGCTCGATGAAGTCGACAAGATGGGTGCGGACTTCCGCGGTGATCCATCGTCGGCCCTGCTCGAGGTGCTTGATCCGGAACAGAACCATACTTTTTCCGATCATTACATCGAGGTCGACTTCGACTTGTCGGACGTGATGTTCGTGGCGACATCGAATTCCTACAACATTCCACCGGCGCTGCTGGACCGGATGGAAGTGATCCGCTTGTCGGGTTACACGGAAGATGAAAAGACCAATATCGCGCTGCGCTACCTGCTGCCCAAGCAGATCAAGAACAACGGTCTGAAGGAAGATGAAATCACGGTAGCCGAATCGGCGCTGCGCGACATCATTCGTTATTACACGCGCGAAGCTGGCGTGCGCTCGCTCGAGCGTGAAATCTCGAAGATTTGCCGCAAGGTGGTCAAGATGCTGCTGCTGAAGAAGCAGGAGAAAAAAGTCATCGTCAATGCGAAGAATGTCGACAAGTTCCTCGGCGTGCGACGCTTCGACTATGGTGTCGCTGAAAAAGAAAATCAGGTTGGCCAGGTCGTCGGTCTGGCCTGGACCGAAGTGGGCGGCGAATTGCTGACCATCGAGGCAGTGGCGATGCCAGGCAAAGGTAATGTCATTCGCACCGGCACCCTAGGCGATGTGATGAAAGAGTCGATCGAAGCGGCGCGCACCGTGGTGCGCAGCCGTGCCGCCAGACTCGGCATCAAACAGGAAGTGTTCGAGAAGAGCGACATTCATATCCACGTGCCGGAAGGCGCGACGCCGAAAGACGGTCCGTCGGCAGGGGTGGGGATGACCTTGGCGATGGTGTCGGTCTTCACTGGCATTCCAGTGCGCGCCGATGTAGCGATGACTGGCGAAATCACGTTGCGCGGTGAAGTATTGCCGATCGGCGGCTTGAAAGAGAAATTGCTGGCAGCGCATCGTGGCGGGATCAAGACGGTGCTCATTCCTGAGCAAAACGTCAAGGACTTGGCTGACATTCCGGACAACGTCAAGAACAAGCTTGAAATCGTTCCTGTGCGCTGGATCGACAAGGTGCTGGAAGTGGCCCTTGAGCGTCAACCGGTGCCGTTGGTCGACGTGCCTGCTGTCGAGGATGTCGCTGTCGCGGCAGCCAAGGCAGACGGCCAAGTCGAGGTAGTCAAGCACTGACGATCTAGCAGGATTTGCATCTGCTTGCCCCATAAAAACAAGCGCTCATCGAGCGCTTGTTTTTCATTCGGCCATGGTTGCTGCTTGACATGGCGTCGCATGGCTTGTTTAATACGCGCTGCAGATTTTTTCCGGCAGGCAAGTATGGTGCCGGCAAAAACAATATCAAACTTTGTAACGAGGATGCCAGTGAACAAGACAGAATTGATTGACCATATTGCGGTCACCGCCGACATGTCGAAAGTGGCCGCCGCGCGCGCACTCGAGGCGATGCTCGGCGCAGTGACGGCGACGTTGAAACAGGACGGCAGCGTGACGTTGGTCGGTTTTGGTACATTTTCGGTCAGCCAGCGTGCCGAGCGCACCGGACGCAATCCGCGCACCAATGAAGAGATCAAGATCGATGCAGCAAGAGTACCCAAATTTAAAGCTGGCAAAGCATTGAAGGATGCTGTAAACTAATGTCACTTCGGATGTGGTGACAAACGACGAAGGATCTGATTGTCAGTAAATGATGGGTAAAGTGTCAAAGCAGAACCATTTTTTTGCAAGCAGATGAAGCAAACAGTATTTTGGGAGTGGTAGTTCAGTTGGTTAGAATGCCGGCCTGTCACGTCGGAGGTCGCGGGTTCGAGTCCCGTCCGCTCCGCCAAAAAAATACGCAGTAACAGCAGCAACAATTAGGAGTGGTAGTTCAGTTGGTTAGAATGCCGGCCTGTCACGTCGGAGGTCGCGGGTTCGAGTCCCGTCCGCTCCGCCAGATCAAGATACCGCTGTAGCTCATCGAGCTGCAGCGGTTTTTCTTTTTGCGCATTGCATTCGCAGCGCTTGCCATCAGGTGTGTGCCATTGTAAAATTCATTGATACCATCTTGACGTTAGCGCATTGCTTTTTCTAGCGTCAAGTCATTGAATCTACAAGGAAGTGGACTGTGTCTTGGCTTTCCAGTCCGCGCCGCCCGAACAGCAAAAGGCGAACGAGAGTTCGCCTTTTGCTGTTCGGGCCAGTCCACCGCAATCCACTCAATCCGAATTGGCTGACCATGTTTGAATTTATTCGCACCCATCGACGTCTGATGCAGTTTTTACTGATGCTGATCATCGTCCCATCGTTCGCACTGGTCGGCATCAGCGGCTATCAGAATTCCAATGACGCCAACACGATCGCCAAGGTAGGCGCACTGGTCATCACGCAGCAGGAATTGGAGCAGGCACAGCGCCAGCAAATCGACCGTTATCGCCAAATGCTGGGCGAACAATTCGATCAGAAGATGTTCGACACACCGGAAGCACGGCAAGGCATCCTCGACAGCCTGATCGCCGAGCGCGCGCTCGGCGTCGAAGTCGTGCGCAGCCATCTGACGGTCAGCGATCTGGCGTTGCAACAGGAAATCGCACAAATTCCAGGCTTGGTGACAGCCGACGGAAAGTTTGATTTCGAGCGCTACAAAGGCTTGCTGGCGGCGCAGGGAATGACGCCGGAAATGTACGATGCGCGTTTGCGCCGGGACATGGCGATGCAGCAATTGAGCGGCGCGATCCAGGGCAGTGCATTTGCACCGCGTGCAGTCACGACCCGCTTGTCCGATCTGCGCGACCAGGAGCGCGAAGTGCAGGAATTGATGTTGCCTGTCGCTCAATTCGTGCCACAGGTCAAGGTCACCGACGAGATGGTCAAGGCCTTCTATGAAAAGAATGGCAAATTCTTTGAAATCCCCGAGCAAGCCAAGATCGAATACGTCATTCTCGATAGCGCCGCCGTCGGCGACCAAGTCAGCGTCAGCGATGCCGAAGTCAGCGCCTATTATGCGGCAAACCAGCAGCGTTTCACTGCCGCTGAAACGCGCCGTGTCAGCCACATCCTGATCGCAGCCAACAAGGATGCCAGCGCGGCCGACAAGGCTGCAGCCAAGGCAAAAGCCGAAGCCGTCTTGGCCGAGGTGCGCAAGACGCCGGCCGACTTTGCGAAGATCGCCAAGGCGCAATCGCAAGATCCTGCATCGGCCGAACTGGGCGGCGACCTGGACGTGATTGAAAAGGGTGCCTTGCCGAAACCGATGGAAGTTGCCGCCTATGCATTGAAGCAGGGCCAGATCAGCGATCTCGTGGTCTCCGATTTCGGTTTCCATATCCTGACTGTCACCGAACTGAAGGCTGCCACCGTGAAGCCGCTCTCTGACGTCAAGCTTGCGATCACCGACGAGTTGAAGAATCAGAAAATGGCCAAGAAATATTCCGAATTTGCCGAAATATTTACCAACACGGTCTACGAGCAAGCCGACAGCCTGAAACCGGTCGCCGACAAGCTGAAGCTGAAGATCACGACAGCCGATAATCTGGCGCGCGTACCTGTGCCGGCACTGGGTGCGGTGCCTCTCAATAATGCCCGTTTCCTGCAAGCCGTGTTTGCCGACGATGCATTGAAAAACAAGCGCAATACCGAGGCCATCGAAGTGGCGCCAAAGACCTTGATCGCCGCTCGCGTGCTTGAATTCAAGCCTGCCAGCAAGCGTCCGCTGGCTGAAGTCGATGCCACGATCCGCCAGGCCGTGATCCAGGAAGAGGCGTTGAAGCTGGCAAGCCAGGCCGGCATCGCCAAGCTGGCGGCTTTGAAGGCATCCGGCGACACCGCAGGTTTTGGCGCCGGCAAGCTGGTATCGCGCCGCAATGCCCAGGGCACCAACAGCCTGGCGCTGACCCAATTGATGAAGGCTGATGTCAGCAAGTTGCCTGCTTATGTGGGCGTCGATGTGCCGGGCCGGGGTTACGGCATCTACCGGATAGGCAAAGTGCAACAGCCAGCGCAACTCGACGCGGCGCGCCGCAAGGCAGAGCAAGAGCAGATCGCCACTGTCGTCGCGCAGCAGGAAATGTATGGCTACGTTGAAGCGTTGAAGCAAAAAGCCAAGGTGAAGATCGTCAAGCCGGTTGCCGTCGCTGCCGCGAGCGGCGAGGCTGGCGCGAGGTAAGCGTCAGTTGGCGCAGGACTGAGATGCAAACCAGGCACGAATAAAAAAGCCGCTGACAGAATCAGCGGCTTTTTTCATCTGCGCCAGCGCCGCGTCAATTCCTGTGCAAATGCTGCGCAGCGTTCAGGAATGCCTGCGGTGAAATATCGTCCAGCGCCAGCACTTCGGCTTGGGGGAACAAGGAGAAATTGCGCGATATCGAGCGCAGGTAGGCCGGATCGTAATGATCGAGCAGCAATTCATCGACCAGTTCCGGCATCTGCCCGGCATTGGCCAGCGCGTGCCAATGGCTAATCTTGTCGCGCCCGTGCAGGCTCACCAGGCAATCGAGCTGGGTATTGAGCATGGCCGGTTGCTCGGTGAAGTGTGCATAATCTTCCATCAATAGCCGCACCCGGTCCGAGCGCGACAGCGTCAATGAAATGCACGGTGCCGCGCGCATGCAGGCGATCACCGACTCAGGCACCCTGAGGTTGCCCACTTTCTTGCTTTCCGACTCGACAAAGACCGGGCGATTGGCGTCAAAATGGCGCAAGCGTTGCCAGATTGCGCTTTCGAATGCCTTTTGCGATGGCTGTGGCTGGCTCGGCAAGTTGCCCAGCACCGAGCCGCGATGCAGCGCAAGTTGCTCCAGGTCGAGCACCTGGGCCCCGATCGAATGCAATACCTCGAGCAAGCGACTCTTGCCGCTGCCGGTGGTGCCACAGATG
>CANFGA010000095.1 GCA_947446335.1 Oxalobacteraceae bacterium
ATCGAGGCCATGCAATTGAAGTTGGTCTTTTCATTGGTGCCGGGCGCGACGCCGAAATAACCGGCTTCCGGATTGATCGCATACAGGCGGCCATCCGCGCCCGGCTTGATCCACGCGATGTCGTCGCCGATGGTCGTCACTTTCCAGCCGGACAGGCTGGCCGGCGGAATCAGCATCGCGAAATTGGTCTTGCCGCAAGCCGATGGGAAGGCAGCAGCGACGTAATGCTTCTGGCCGGTCGGCGCTTCGACGCCCAGGATCAGCATGTGCTCGGCCAGCCAACCGGTGCCGCCGGCCTTCGCTTCCTGATGCCCCATGTTCGATGCGATGCGCAAAGCGAAGCATTTCTTGCCCAGCAAGGCGTTGCCGCCATAGCCGGAACCGTAGGACCAGATTTCGCGCGTCTCGGGGAAATGCACGATGTATTTGGTCGGGTTGCACGGCCATTTGACATCCTTCTGGCCCTCGGCCAGCGGCGCGCCCACGCTGTGCACGCAAGGCACGAACGCGCCATCGGTACCCAGCACGTCGTAGACTGCGCGCCCCATGCGCGTCATCACGCGCATATTGACGGCGACATAAGGCGAGTCCGACAATTCGACGCCGATGTGGGCGATCGGCGAACCGAGCGGGCCCATCGAGAAAGGAATCACGTACATCGTGCGCCCGGCCATGCAGCCATCGAACAAGCCGTTCAAGGTGCTGCGCATCTCACCGGGCTCGGTCCAGTTGTTGGTCGGACCAGCCGCATCCTTGGTCGCCGAGCAAATGTAGGTGCGGTCTTCGACCCGCGCCACGTCGCTCGGATCCGAGCATGCGAGGTAGGAATTGGGACGCTTTTCCTGGTTCAGACGGGTCAGCATGCCGCCAGCGACCATGTCAAAGCACAGCGCATCATATTCTTCCTGCGAGCCGTCGCACCAGTGGATGCGCGCAGGCTTGGTCAGCGCGGCGATGTCGGCGACCCAGTTGATCAGTTTTTGTTGTTTGATGTAAGCTGGGGCGTTCAGCGCTGCAACGCTACCCATGACGGCTTGATTCATGCTTCCTCCAATGGAATAGAAAATAAAACGTGTCTCGTTGTAACGCACTTTCTCGACCTGACCCGGCGGCAGCTTCATAGGCTGGCGGCGCTCTGGGAGCGGAAGCGAAAACCGTCGTCAGCCCATGGCGCGCTGGCAACGGAGGCAAAAAGAGCTGACGATTGTACCCTGTGCCATCTGCAATTGACTCAATTATGTAGGAAGAATGGTCGAGCGATGTAGTAGGGTATTTATCATCGAAAGAATCCTGTCATTTACTTACGAAACCACACTGAAGATCGGTCCTCACGATGAAAATCGCCATACTCGACGACTACCAGGATTGCGTGCGCGCGCTCGATTGCTATGCCTTGCTCGATGCGCATGAAGTGAAGGTATTCAACAATTCGGCGCGCGGCATCGGCCAACTGGCGATCCGTCTGGCCCCGTTCGACGCCTTGGTGCTGATCCGCGAACGCAGCAGCCTGCCACGCGCGCTGCTGGCCAAACTGCCGAACCTGAAGCTTATTTCGCAAACCGGCAAGGTGGGCGCGCATGTCGATGTCGACGCGGCTACCGAGCTGGGGATCGCGATCGTCGAAGGCATCGGCTCGCCGACCTCGACGGCCGAACTGACCTGGGCCTTGATCATGGCGGCAAGCCGCAAGATCGTACCGTATGCCAACAACCTGAAAGATGGGCTGTGGCAAACCGCATCGATCAAGCCGCCGTCAAACACCCTGGGCCGGGTCTTGCGCGGCAAGACGCTGGCGATCTGGGGCTACGGCAAGATCGGAAAACTGGTGGCCGGCTATGGCCGCGCATTCGGGATGACGGTGCTGGTCTGGGGCAGCGAAGCCAGTCGCAGCGCGGCGCTGCAGGATGGCCATCAGGCAGCGGGCACGCGCGCAGCGTTTTTCGAGCAAGCCGACGTGCTGACGCTGCATCTGCGCCTGCTGGAAGCGACCCGCGCCATCGTCACGCCAGGCGATCTGGCGCGGATGAAACCGGACGCGCTGTTCGTCAACACCAGCCGCGCCGAGCTGGTGCAAGCGGGCGCGCTGGAAGCGGCGCTGGGACTGGGCCGGCCGGGTGCGGCGGCGCTCGACGTCTTCGAGAGCGAGCCTTTGCCGCCGCAAGCGGCGCTGCTGCGGATGGAAAACGTGCTGGCCACGCCGCATCTCGGCTATGTTGAACAAAATAGCTACGAATTGGTGTTTCGGGCCGCGCTGCAAAACGTCGCCGACTTTTTCGACGGCACGCCGAACAACTTGCTCAATCCGGGCTGCCTGGAGCACGGCAAAAAAATGTAGATCAGGGCAGCTCGACGATCCCGGTCAGGTTGATGGCCGGGGTCGGCAGCGCGTGCGCGCGCGGCCACAAGCCACACCAGCCCGGCGGCCAGGACAACGGCGCCCCGGCATAGAGCGGCAAGCTGGCGCGCACCGCGATCACCGGCACGGCCGGCATCTCGGGCAAGAATCCGTTCGGGCTGCGCGGCATGTCCAGGCTGTACATATAACCCGGCAACAAAGCGTCGCAAGTGGCGGCGAACCAGGCCGCATGGTCTTCGTCGCGCCCCAACGCCTGCGCCAGCCCGTGCGGATCGAACCTGGCCAGCGCGTCGACCAGTTCGCCGGTCGAGGCGCCCGGCGCATCGCCCCACCCCATCACCGGATTGCTGTTGTAATCGGCGCCCGAGCCATACCAGCCTTCGCGCCATGGACGCTGCATCCAGTCGCGCCGGCCGGTAAACAGATGCCAGCGCCAGTACAGGCCGGACGGTTTGGGCCATGAATACAGGTACAGTTTCTGGTAACCGGCGCCGTGCAGTTCGCGCACCATCGCCATCAAGCGTGCATGCGGCATCCGATCGGGCGGTGCGCGGCGAAACAGGATCGCCTCGCCATCGGCAAATTGCACCGCATCGGTCGACAGATTCAAGTCCAGCGTGCGCGCCTCGCTGCCGAAGCGCGCAGCGATCCACCCGGTCAACAGATTGACCGACGTGATGACGCCATAGCCGCGATGGCGATGGAAAATGATGGTACCGGGGGCGAGTGCTTGCATGGGGCAGATGGATCAATGGCCAAGGCGACGAATGGACGAGACGCTAGTGTACTCACAGTCGGCCCGGTTGGGGAGATGGGCGCGAAAAATTGCCCGGGCATCGGCCGACAGGCCGCGTTATCATTGGGCACCAGCATCTACACCACGGACCCAACATGACCTTGCGCATTATCGCCACCGGCGGCACCTTCGACAAACACTACGATGAATTGACCGGCAAACTCGGCTTTGGCGAGAGCCACCTGCCGGCGGTCCTCTTGCGCGCGCGGATCACGCTGGCGCACACGCTGCAACAGTTGCCGCTGCTCGACTCGCTGGAGATGCAAGACGCCGACCGCGCCCGCGTACTGGCCGCGTGCCGCGATTGCAGCGAGCCTGCGATCGTCATCATCCACGGCACCGACACGATGGGCGCCACCGCTGCCGTGCTGGGCGCAGCCGCGCTGGAGCGCACCATCGTGTTGAGCGGCGCGATGATCCCGTATGAAATCGCCAATTCGGACGCCTTGTTCAACCTCGGCTTCGCCTGCGGCGTCGCGCAAACGCTGCCGGCCGGCGTCTATGTGGCGATGAATGGCCAGGTCTTTGCGTGGGACAAGGTTGAAAAAAACCGCACCGCCGGCGTGTTCGAAGCCAAGGCTTGAACTGAGTCCAGCGAGCCGCATCCGGCGCTTGAAAATATTTGATCAGATTGACAACATGTACGTTGTTATAATATGTTCCATGGGGCAATTCTTAAAAAGAAAACGGATGCAGGTCTGGATCGCATGTCTTGCGATCTTGCTCAATGCGCTCGCCCCATCGCTGTCGCACGCGCTGGTGGCAGGCCCATCGAATCTGATGGGAATCTGCTCGGCGACCGGCACCCGATGGATGGCCATCGACTTGGCGGCCGATGCATCGCCAAGGGTGAAGCCGGCGCCGTCCATCGCAGCAATGGCAACGGCGCCAATGTCTCGGCCACGCTGGCCAATGAAAACTTGAGCGTGCGCTATTCCAACTCGACGGTCCAGGCAGGCAATTACAAGGCGGCCAGCAACTTCAAGGCTGCAGCACAATCAAGCGGTACAGAGGCCTATCTGGCCGGCGACGAAGCCAGTTTGTCGCCGCCAAGACGCACGTATCGGCGATCAGGAAGGAGTGGCAAACCGGCGGCTACAGCTTGCTCAATTTGCGCAGCAGCTATGCATGGAAACAGACGCGACTCGATGTCGGCATCGACAATGCGCTCGACAAGTTCCATTTTCTGCCACTCGGCGGCGCTTACATCGGTCAAAAACCGATGCTTGATGGCGTGCAAGTACCGGGCATGGGGCGCTCGTTTTACACCGTGCTGAACGTCAAGTTCTAGCATTGCTCCGACGACAGGGCAGCCAGGACCCACGCTGCCCGACGGCAAGGGATCGAACTTGCTGCGTTCATGGCGACAGAATGGACATGGCCATGCTCCGATAATGATATCTTCATTGCGAATGATTCTCATTTGATATAGGATGGCGGGCTTTCTCATCCCATCATCTTGCGCATCCATGGCCCTCCACCATCGTCCCCTCTCCATTGCCAATTTTCCGCGCCAGTTGCCAAGCTGGAAGCAAGTCTGGTTCCAGTTGCACTGGCTGGTCGGCATCAGCGCTGGCACGGTGCTGGTCTTGATCGGCCTGAGCGGGGCCATGCTGGCGTTTCGCGATGAACTGCTGGACTTGCTCAACCCGGGTGTGCGCAGCGTGCAAGTGCAGGCCGGGCCGGTGTTGACGCCGGCGCAGATCATCGCGGCGCAAGCGGATGCACCGGTAATGAGCCTGACGCTGGATGCCGAAGCGGGCCGCGCGGTGCGCCTTGGCCTGGCACCCGGGCCCGGCGAGCGGCGCGGCGCATCCGTCTTCGTGAACCCGTATTCAGGCGCGTTGCAGCCGCCGCTGCAATTCGACGATGCCTTCGAATGGGTCGAGTCGCTGCATCGCTGGCTGCTGCTGCCACGCGAAGCGGGCAAGATGGTGCTTGGCACGCTGGCACTGTGCCTGCTGGGCCTGGCCGCGTCGGGCTTGTATTTGCGCTGGCCGCGACGCGCGCTGGACTGGCGCGCCTGGCTTTGTTTCAATACGAAATTGAAAGGCCGCTCCTTCCTGTGGGGCTTGCACTCGGCGGCAGGAACCTGGGTCATGCTGATGTATCTGATCCTCACGGTCAGCGGCCTGTACTGGAGTTTTGATGTAGTGCGCCAGACGGTCGACGGTTGGGCTGGCGTACCCGCGCGCCAGATAGCGGCGAAGACACCCAAGCCATCGAGGGCCACCGCTGCGCCCGACCTGACGCTGGCTTGGCAAGTCTTCGAACGGCAGGCCGGTCCCTGGAGCACGGTGACGCTGCGCCTGCCGGAGCGCCCTGGTCAGGCGGTGCAGTTCACCTGGCTGGCGGCCGATGCGCCGCACCCGCGCGCGCGCAGCAAGATGGCGATCTTGCCGCTGACCGGTGTGCTGACCCAGGATGCGCCGTACGCTGCGCAGTCCGGCGGCGCACGCGCGCTGAGCACGATTTACCCGCTGCACATGGGGACCTATTTCGGCTTGCCGGGCCGCATGGCCATGTTGCTGGCCAGCCTGGCCCTGCCCGGTTTTGCACTCACCGGCTGGATGCTGTACCTGAAGCGGCGCCAACGGCAGCGCGCACCGCTGGCGTGACGTCTGCGCATCGATGCGCGAGCTAGCCTTTATGCCTTCGCTTCGCCGCCCAGCGCTTCGACCAGGTCGGTCATCAACTTGTTCAATTCGCCGGTCATCAGCATCAGGTCGCCGTCGAAACGCTCTTCGTCGTTCTTGGTGCTCGATTCAGTTTCCTTGATCACGTCGAGCGGCTTGATGCCCTTGATCGCCAGCGACTCGGTCAGCACGAATGAAATCTTGCTATCCCATGTCATCGCCAGACGCGTGCATTGCTTGCCGGCGGCGATGTGGCGGCGTACGTCGTCCGCTTCCAGCGTGTGGTTCACGTAGCGCACGGTGGCCTTGCTTTCGCCGGTGGCGCGCAATTCGGTATTCATGTCGACCGTGAAGCCGCTGGGCGCATCGTCCGCTTGCAGCCATTCGGTCATCACCGCGACCGGCGAGCGCTGCACCCGCAAGCTTTCCAGCGGCAACTTGTCAACCGCTTTCAGCAGCAATTTGATCACTTCATCTGCCTTGCCCGGGCTGGCCGCATCGATTACCAGCCAGCCATTGACCGGATCGATCCAGGTCCAGACATTGCTGCGGATCGAAAATGCGCGCGGCAGCAATTCATCGGCGACGCGCTCCTTCAATTCCTTCATCGCCTTCTTGCCCAGGCCAAAACCCTGGGCTTCTTCCATGTCGGCGGCCCTGGCCTTGGCCACCTGATTGATCACCGACGCCGGCAACAGTTTCTTTTCAGTGCCGAGCAAGATCAGCATCTGGCCGTTGACAGTGTGCACCAGTTGACCATTGTTGCGCGGCGAATCCCAGCCCTGGCGCAGCAAATCCATGCTGGTGCACGGCACGAAGGAATAAGGCGCTAGCGCCGCTTCCAGTTGTTCCGCAGTGAACGCCCAGGGCGCAGGCAGGCGGTAAATCTGAAGGTTCTTGAACCACATGTTGTCGTGCCTTGTCAGTTTGGGGGGATCGTCATTTTACACGCTCGCGCGCTCGTTTTCATCGAGGAACAGGCTGCGCTGCGCCGGATTGTCTGGCAGATTGGACCGTGCATTGTTCAGCGGCCCCAGACGCACGCCCAGGCCGATCAGGCGCAGCGGCTGGCGCCCACGCTCGAAACCGCGCTCCAGCAATTGCTGAAACAGCGCCAGTTGCGGCTTTGATCCCGCCATTTCGACCGTGGTGTGCTGAAAATTGGCGAAACGGATCTTCACTTGCAAACTGTGCACGCCAGGCCCTGCACCGGCACGCGCGATGCGTGCAGTCAAGCTCTCGAACAAGGCTGGCAGCAGCGCCAGCGCACTGTTCAAATCGGGCACGTCGGGCGTGTAAGAAATTTCGACGCTGACCGATTTGCGCTGCTGCACGTTCGATACCGGACGCGCATCGATGCCACGACATAACTGGTACAAGCGGGCACCGAAGGCGCCAAAATGATGCTCCAGCGCGCCCAGAGTCCAGCTGCGCAAATCGCCGCAGGTGCGCGCACCCAGGTCATTGAGCCGGGCCCCGGTAACCTTGCCCACGCCGTGCAACTTGCCCACCGGCAGCGCGGCGACGAACGCATCGACCTCGCCTGGGCGCACCAGAAACCAGCCATCGGGCTTGTTCCAGTCGCTGGCGATCTTGGCCACGAACTTGTTGGGGGCAATTCCGGCCGAGGCCGTGATGCCGACATCGGCTTCGATGCGGGCCCGGATCTCGTGCGCCATCAGCGTGGCGCTGCCCTTGCAGTGGGTTGCCTCGGAGACATCGAGATAGGCTTCATCGAGCGACAGCGGCTCGACCAGATCGGTGTAATCGCGATAGATGGCCAGGATCTGGCGCGATGCCACGCGGTATTTTTCCATGTCGGGTGGCAGCAGCACCAGAGCCGGGCAAATTTTGAGCGCCTGCGCGGTCGGCATCGCCGAATGCACGCCGAAGCGGCGCGCCGCGTAATTGCAGGTGGCGATGACGCCGCGCTGCGCGGCACTGCCGCCTACGGCCACCGCAAGGTTGCGCAACGCAGGATCGTCGCGCATTTCGACGGCGGCATAAAAACAATCGCAATCGCAATGGATGATCTTTCGAAGCGGAATCTTCAAGCGCCAGCACCTCATGCACTGTGCCCTGACTGGGCGACGGTACTGTGATTATATACAGCATTCAAATCGAGCGGCGGATTGAATTTCATCCTGCCACGGCGCATCTTATTTCTTTAAAGAAATTAATATTGCCCTATAGAATCTTATTGAGGTAAGATTGCAGCACCATTTTGTCGACAATAGAGGAAAGAATGAACCAAGATCAACGCTGTTACGGGACGAAAGTTTGGCTGACCAGTTTGCTGATGGGTACCTTGCTGGCTGCATGCGGCGGTAGCGGCACCGATTCCGGCACAAAAACGCTGGCCACGATAGGCAGCAGCACGTCGGCATCTGCGCCGACCCGGCTCTCGTTCAGCCCAAGCGATGGCGCTACCAATGTGTCGACCAGCACCAACGCCAGCAATAACGTCATCACCGGCACCGTGCTCAAGGCTCGCTTCAGCGAGGCGATGGATGCATCGACGCTGAACTCGGCGCCGGCCGGCAGCGCGTCCACATTCATGCTCAAGGATGGCGCCGGCAACGACGTGCCCGGCACGGTCACGCTCAATGTCACCAACACGGTCGTCAGCTTCACGCCGAGCAGCAATGCGCTGATCCCGAACACACGCTATACGGCCACGATCAGCACCGCCGCCAAGAGCGCTCGCGGCACGGCGCTCGAGGCTGCGCTGGCATGGAGCTTCACGACCAGCACCCGCCCTTACACGGCCCAGGCACCAGTCGAGCTCGGCACTGCCGGCAATTTCGTGATCCTGGCCAAGTCCGGCATTTCCACGGTGCCCAATTCGATCTTGACCGGCGACATCGGCGTGAGCCCGATCGCCGGCACGGCCTTCACCGGATTCTCGGAGACGACCGATGCCTCGAATGCTTTTGCAAGCTCGACCCAGGTGATCGGCAAGATGTATGCAGCCGACTATGCGACGCCGACGCCAAGCACGATGACGGTTGCCATCGGCGACCTGGAAATCGCCTACCGCGATGCGGCCGGACGCAACTTGCCTGACTTTACCGAGCTGGGCAACGGCCATATCGGCGGCTTGACGCTCGCTCCCGGTCTGTACCAATGGGGCACCGATGTCTCGATCGCGACCGATGTGACACTGACGGGCAGCGCGGACGATGTCTGGATCTTCCAGAT
>CANFGA010000096.1 GCA_947446335.1 Oxalobacteraceae bacterium
GCTCGCCTTGCGGGTCGCGATGTTTTCCTTCTTGGCAACGCAAGCGGCGATGGCATCGGTCAGTGCGCCGTCGAACGCTTGCGGCAAGTCGCCTTGCATACGGCGCGACAATTCAGCAGCGAGTTCCGGAAACTGGGCGCCATAAGCAGCGAAATTCGCGTTCCAGTCACCTTCCAGTTTCGCGCCCTGCTCCTTGGCATCCCAAGCGGCATAGACGTCGGCTGGCATCTCGAACGGTGCGGCATCCCAGTTCAGGTGCTCGCGCACCAAGGCGATTTCTTTATCGCCCAGCGCGGCGCCGTGCACCTTGTCGCTGCCCTGCAGATTCGGCGAGCCTTTGCCGATGATGGTCTTGCAGCAGATCAGGGTCGGCTTGGTCGATGCCTTGGCAGCGGTGATCGCAGCGGCGACCGCGGCCACGTCATGGCCGTCGATGGCAGGAATCACGTTCCAGCCGTAGGCGTCAAAACGTTTCGGCGTATCGTCGGTGAACCAGCCCTCGACTTTGCCGTCGATCGAAATGCCATTGTCGTCGTACAGCGCGATGAGTTTGTTCAAACCGAGCGTGCCAGCGAGCGAACACACTTCGTGCGAAATGCCTTCCATCAGGCAACCGTCGCCCAGGAACACATAGGTGTGATGGTCGACGATATCGAAACCGGGACGGTTGAACTGGGCCGCCAGCAATTGCTCCGACAGCGCCATCCCGACCGCATTGGCCAGCCCCTGGCCCAGCGGGCCGGTGGTCGTTTCAATGCCGGGCGTGACGCCAACTTCAGGGTGACCTGGAGTTTTCGAATGCATCTGGCGAAACGCCTGCAAGTCGCTCATCGCCAGATCGTAGCCAGTCAAGTGCAGCAGCGCGTAATGCAGCATCGAACCATGCCCGTTGGAGAGCAGGAAACGGTCGCGATTCAGCCAACCCGGATTCGATGGATTGTGGCGGTAATGACCGCTCCACAGCGCCACGGCGATATCGGCCATGCCCATCGGCATGCCAGGATGGCCGGAATTGGCCTGTTGTACAGCGTCCATTGCCAGCGCGCGGATCGCATTGGCCATCTTGGTGGTAGGGAGCGTGGAGGTCATCTGGGTCTGTACTGTCGTTGACATAGGTTTGCGGTAGGAACATCCGTGTTTCTGGAACCAAGTATTTTACCAGAGCGCGGGTGCGCGATTTAAAATTGCAGGCCAGAACATGCCAAGTCGGCATTTAAACCACTGTCGCTCTGCGCTACCGGGCACGGCCAGGGCCGCCACACGCGATTTTCAGCTCAACTAGCAGCTCAACTACCAGGATCTCCATGCCACGTTTTTTTATCCTTGATGCACTCACCGTCGGCGCCATCGTCGCCCTGCCGGAAGCGCTGGCCCACCATATCCAGGTACTGCGTCTGGCGCCAAACACCTTGATCACGCTGTTCAATGGCGACGGCGGAGAATATGTGGCCAGCCTGATCAGCATCGAGAAAAAACGCGTCAGCGCCGAAGTGAAGGCTTATGCGCCACGCGATGTCGAGCTGCCGTATGCCATCACGCTGGCGCAAGCGCTGCCGGAATCGTCAAAAATGGATTGGATCATCGAAAAGGCGGTCGAACTTGGCGCGTCTGGCATCACACCGCTGGCGGCGCAGCGCTGCGTGGTGCGCTTGTCTGTTGAGCGCGCAGCGAAAAGGCAGGCGCACTGGCAAGCCATCATTGTTGCGGCCAGCGAACAAAGCGGACGCAACCGCTTGGCGCAACTGGCCCCGTTGAGCGATTACCAGCCATGGATAGCGCAGCAGGACTTGCACAAACGCATCATATTGAGCCCGCGCGCAGAAACCAGCCTGGCCCAGTGGGCGCGCCATCAGCCGCCGCAAGCGGTGACGCTGGTGATCGGCCCGGAAGGCGGCTTGACCGAGGCCGAGGAAAACGCAGCCATCAAGCATGGCGCGCTGGCGCTCTCGATGGGGCCGCGCATCCTGCGTACCGAAACGGCCGGCCTGGCCGCGCTCGCTTTGATCAACGGTATCTGGGGCGGGATGTAAGCCAGTTTGCAAATAAAAAACCCCGCCGGTTTGCGCCGGCGGGGTTTTTTTGCTTCAGCCTGGAAGCAGGATCAGAACTTGTAGTTGTACTCGGCAGTCAGGCGCACTGCGCGTGGCGCCGTGTAGCTGATGACACGAGCATAGGTCGGGTTGATCGCGGTATCGTAATTGACGTTGTATTGCTCGTCGACCGTTTGCGAAGTCTGCTTGTTGAACACGTTGAACACATCCACTTTCAACGTCAAACCCTTGACCATTTGCGGACGGTAAGCGAGGTTCATGTCCAGACGCGTATCCCATGGCAGACGGCCATCGCTGCCGCGCGAACGTGGTGCTTCGCAATAGAAATAGACCGAACCATAGTCAACTGCTGCAGGCACATTCGGATTCTGACCGAAACAGCTGCGCGGACGCCCCGATGCAATCAGGGCATTGGCGCCGGCCATCCATTCCGATGTGATCTCATAGAAACCGTAAGCCTTGATCTGATGCGTGCGATCGTTGGGCAACAAGCCGTTGGCGCCAGACATCAGCTCCGGGTTATCCCAGGTCGAGGTGGCAGCGACATCGGTTTGTGCATTATCTGAACGGGTCTGGCCTTCGGTATTGCCCTTGCTTTTCGACCATGTGTAGTTCACGCGGCCATACCAGCCGTTGCGAAATGGATGCTCGGCAAACAGATCGATCGCGGTGTAAGTACGCTTGGCTTCTTCGAAACCGAGTTGTTCCTTGCTCAGATTGATCGTCGAGTAATTCTTGCGATCGCCCTGGAAGTCGACCAGAAAGGTATTGTCCTTGCCCGGATTAAACGACGCGCAAGAGAAATAGCCCGGATTGTTGTTGACGATATTGTTTGCGGAAGCATAAGCGTCGATCAGGCGCGTATCGCAATAGTCATCGATGGTCGACTTCAGCGTGCGGTAAGTTCCCTTGGCACCGAAGTTCAGGCTCGGTGAAAATGCCTTTTCAAAGCCGAGCGTGATTTCATCCTGATAGGTTGGCTTGATGTCTTGCGCGACGACCGATTTTGCATCCTTGGGCTGGCCCAGTTCGTTGTTGACTGAAAAGGCCGGACCTTGCGACACCGCACCGGTAGGCTGTCCATACTGGTCGGTGCCGGTATAGGTAAAGGTTTCGCGCGTCAAGGTCGAGCGGCTGGCGCCGCGCACGGCCAGATGGGTCGGGATTTGCAACGCATAGCGGCCGGCGCTGCCGTACACTTTCAGCGAAGCATCGCCGTTCACGTCCCACGCAGCGGCAAAGCGCGGCGAGACCATGTTCTTCACTTCCAGGAAGGTTTCGCCATCGCCATTGACGTTCTTGAAGCCTTCGTTGCGCAAGCCAAATGTCAGCAGCACGTTCTTGGTCGCCTGGTAGCGGTCTTCGATGTACTGGGCGGTTTGCTCGGAACCGGCGTCGGTCACGCTATCGAAGATGCGACGGCTGGCGCGGTAGCCTTGGTTGGCCAATGATCCTGTCGTTGGCTGATCGACAAGTTTGGAATAAACCCAGATGCCGCCACCGCCATACACATCGCCCACGTTGTTCGAGGTCAGCTTGTTGTTGTCGAAGCCGGCCCGGATCGTATGGTCATCGAGCTTGTATTCGAGATCGAGACGATTCGAGCGGATCTTGCTCTGCGACGTGGCGTTCGGTATTGAACCGGACAACACTTGGGGGCTGAAATAATTCAAGCCAGGCGCGCGCGCATTGCTCGGGGCGCTGATCTGGAAAATGTCGGCCGGCACCGAACCGACCGGGTCATAGACATTGGTGCTCGGCGTTTTGCTTTGGCCAAACAGCGCGGTCACAGTGAGCGCATCGGTCAGGTTACCCGTGTAGCGGATGATCTGGGTCTCGGCGCCTACCGATGGCGAGAAATCGGCGCTGTTCTTGTAGTGCTGCGAACCGGTCATCGCACCACGCTGGCCATTGCTGTAATCATAGCCGTACAACTGACGATCTGCCCTGCCCTCGTCGCCCATCAGCGTCATTTCAAGCCGGTGATTGTCGGTCACGTTCCAGTCGAACTTGGCCAGGTAACGCTCGATCGTGCTCTGGGTCGATTCGAAGCCGGTCGCTGCATTCGAGGCCGAGGTGCGGATCCCCTGAACGCGATCCTGATCATATTTCTTGCTTTCGACGGCGGCGAACATGAACAGCTTGTCCTGAATGATCGGGCCACCGACGTAGGCGCCATAGGTTTTTTCGGTGCGTGTATTGTCGCTGTACTTGCGATACAGCGTGCCGTCGGTTGCCGTGTTTTCTGCGGCACCGGTATTGCCGTAGTAAGTATCCTTGTACTTCGAACGCAGCGAACTCGGCTCGATGCTGGCGCTGGCGCCGAATTCCCAGTTATTGGTACCACTCTTGGTCGTGATGTTGACGACGCCGCCCACGGAGCGGCCAAATTCGGCGCCGAAACCGCCGGTCAGGATCTGTGCCTGTGAAATTGCGCCAAATGGCAGTTCCGATGCCCCCAATTGGGTCAGTGGATTGGTAGTCGGAAAACCGTTGATGTAGTAAGAGTTTTCTGACGCGCCGCCGCCGCCGAACGAAGCGCCAGCAGCATAACGGGAATCGGCGCGGGTGGTGTTGGGCGCCAACTGGATGATTGCAGCCACGCTTTGGGTGATCGGCAGTTTTTCCAATTCCTTGGCGGTAAACGTCGCGCCATTGTTTGAACTGGACACGTCGATGCGCGAACGGCGACCCGAGACTTGAACTGTTTGTACGGCAGGGCTGGCAGTGGCGAAGGAAGCGTTGGCACCCTGGCCGACGATGACATCGACTTCGGTGGTGCTGGCGAGCTTGCCATCACGCATCAGATCGACCTTGTAGCGGCCCGGCGCCATCGAAGTGGCGCTGTAGCGGCCGGATTCATCGGGCGTCACGCTGCGCTTGGCGCCGGTATCGAGATTGAGCATTTCCACCGTCGCGCCAGATGGCGATTCGACTGTACCAAAAATATTACCTGCGGCATTCGATTGTGCCATCGCCACAGGCACGACTGCAGCAGTCATGGCCGATGCGCTGAACGCGACCTGCAAGGCACGTACTAAAACAGTTCTTCTCAACATTGTCATTCCCTGGTGAATTAAGCTTGCGTGGCAGATGAACTTGGGTGAAGTCAAATCTGACTCACGTCCGTGCAACTATTTTTCATGGCCCAAATCTTGACTGCACTTGCTTGCTTGCTTTTTTGGCAATAAAAATCACACCGCACTGATGTATCTCAATGTAACTTGGTGTAAATCGATGTAAGTAAATTCCTACAAGCAATAGATAAAACCATATTAAAAGCAGCAGTGTCAATCGATGCCATGGCCATTTCATGCATAAAACAACAGTTAAAACTGTTAAATTTTTTTCTTTTTGGAAAGTCCCGCAATTGGTGCGAAAAAGCACTTCCGGGGTGCGCTGCGGCTCCCGCGCGGTGCACTTTTTCCTTGCCAATAAAGCACACAGATTTATATCATTTACATGATTTTCTGCTGGCATTGCCGCCATCCGGATGGTTCGAGGCGCCGCTCGACCCGATCGACGAGAACACAATGGGCGTTGACGGGAAACCGCATCGCGCACGGCAACAGCGCGGGGCAGGATTTTTTGGCGCTGCCAGGCGGGGATGTCGATCGCCGGTCGCTGTGCTATGCAGGTAAAATAGCGCCTTGGGCAGCCCCCGATCAAGCTCGGATGGGCGCTTTGACACCATGCACCAGAAACTCGGAAATATTGATCATGTTGCGACTAAATGAAGTAAAACTCCCGCTCGACCATGTCGAAGCGGATTTGACCACAGCGGTGCTGGCGCGCCTGGGCATCAACGCTGACCAGTTGCGCGGTTACACGGTATTCAAGCGCAGTTACGATGCCCGCAAACGCAGCGCGATCGTGCTCATTTATTCGCTCGATGTCGACACCACGGCAGAGGCGGCAGTGCTGGAACGGATGAAGGGCGACACCCATCTGGGCTTGACACCGGACACGTCCTACCATTTTGTTGCCACCGGCCAGATCAACCATGGCCAGCGCCCGGTCGTCATCGGCAGCGGTCCTTGCGGCTTGTTCGCGGCGCTGATCCTGGCCCAGATGGGCCTGTGCCCGATCATTCTGGAGCGCGGCAAATCGGTGCGCGAGCGGACCAAGGATACCTTCGGCTTCTGGCGCAAGCGCGAACTCGATCCGGAATCGAATGTGCAATTCGGCGAAGGCGGAGCCGGCACCTTTTCCGACGGCAAGCTCTACAGCCAGATCAAGGACAGCAAGCATTACGGGCGCAAGGTATTGACTGAATTCGTCAAGGCCGGCGCACCGGCCGAAATCATGTACGTCAGCAAGCCGCATATCGGTACCTTTCGCCTGGTCAAGGTGGTCGAGCAGATGCGCGCCACGATCGAAGGCTTGGGCGGTGAATTCCGTTTCGAGAGCCGGGTCGTCGACATCGAGACAGAACAAGGCGCAGATCACCAGGCTCAGGTGACAGCGCAGGTGACCGGCTTGGTGCTGGCCAACGGCGAGCGCATCGACACCCACCATGTCGTGCTGGCGATCGGCCACAGCGCGCGCGACACCTTCGAAATGCTGCATCAGCGCGGCGTCTATATCGAGGCCAAGGCATTTTCGATCGGCTTTCGGGTCGAGCACCCGCAATCGCTGATCGACCAGGCCCGTTTCGGCCAGCATGCCGGCAACCCCATCCTGGGCGCGGCCGATTACAAGCTGGTGCACCATGCCGCCAACGGCCGTTCGGTCTACAGTTTTTGCATGTGTCCGGGCGGCACCGTGGTGGCCGCAGCGTCGGAGCCGGGGCGCCTGGTCACCAACGGCATGAGCCAATATTCGCGCAATGAACGCAACGCCAATAGCGCGATCGTGGTCGGCATCACGCCGCTCGACTATCCCGGCCATCCGCTGGCCGGCATCGCGCTGCAGCGCGAACTCGAAGAGCGCGCCTTTGTGCTGGGTGGCAGCAATTACAGCGCGCCTGGCCAGCTGATGGGCGACTTCGTGGCCGGACGCGCCTCGCGCGAACTGGGCAGCGTGACGCCGTCCTACCTGCCCGCAGTGCAACTGTGCGATCTGGCCGAAGTGCTGCCGGAATACGCGATCAGCGCGATGCGCGAAGCATTTCCTGCATTTAACAAGCAAATCAGGGGCTATTATCAGCACGATGCGGTGCTGACCGGGATAGAGACGCGCACCTCGTCGCCGATCCGGATCAAGCGGCGCGACGACGATTGCCAGAGCATCAACACGCGCGGCCTGTTCCCGGCCGGCGAAGGCGCCGGTTATGCCGGCGGCATCCTCTCGGCGGCGGTCGACGGGATCAAGGTCGCCGAAGCGCTGGCCTTGTCGCTCGGCCTGGACGCCAAGGATGCAGTATCTGCAGCCAGTCCGACTATAGCCAGCCCGAGCGCTTGAAGCGGTAATACAGGTAGCCGCACACCGATAACATCAGCGTGACGGCCACCGGATAGCCGTAGATCCAGTCCAGTTCCGGCATCAGCTTGAAATTCATGCCCCAGATGCCGGCGAAGGCGGTGAAGACGGCGAAGATCGCGGCCCAGGCCGACAATCGCTTGTTCACTTCGCTGCCATCGATCGCCACCATCGACAAGTTGACCTGAATCGCGGTGGTGATGGTGTCGCGGATCGTGTCCAGCGTGGCGCTGATGCGGTGCAAATGGTCGTGCACATCGCGAAAGTATTCCTGGGTATCTTCGCACAGCGCCGGCACGCGGCCGCCATCGAGCTTGCCTACCGCTTCCATCAATGGCACCACCGCATGGCGCAGCAGCATGATCTGGCGCTTGAGCTGATACAGGCGTTCGATATTGCCGCGCTCGGTGCCCTTGTTGAAGATGCATTCCTCGATCAGTTCGAGTTCCAGTTCGAGTGCATCGACCACGGGAAAGTAACGGTCGACGATGGCGTCGATCAGCGCATACAGGACGAAACCGGAACCCTTGCGCAGCAGATGCGGTTCGCGCTCGGCGCGCGCGCGCACTTCCTGGAAGCCCTGCGCGCTGTCGCGCCGGGCCGACAGCACGTAGTTGGGGCCGACAAAAATGGCCACTTCGCCCTGCACCAGTTGCGCATCGATCAAGTCGACCGTGTGCACCACGGCGAACAGCGAATCGCCATACTCTTCGATCTTGGGCCTTTGATGACCGCGCCGCGCATCCTCGACCGAGAGTTCGTGCAAGCCGAATTCGTGCTGCATCTCGCACAGTTCTGCCGGCGAGGCGTCGCGCAGCGCGACCCAGACGAAACAATCGGGGCGTTCGACATAGTCACTGATGGCTTCGATGGAAATATCGGCCAGCTTCTTGCCATCCTGGTAGGCGACACAATTGATCAGCATGCAAGTTCTCTGCGTAAGAGGCGCAGCGCCCCGGAACGGCGAAGCTTAACCGATCGCAGCGCGCCGCGCATCGTTGGCACTGTCAGTCGTCCTTGGCCCCGTCGATGCCAAGCTCGGCGATCTTGCGCGTGATCGTGTTGCGCCCGATCCCGAGCCGCACCGCGGCATCGTTCTTGCGCCCGTGCGTATGCTTGAGTGCCGTCTTGATCAGCGCCGACTCGAACTGGCGGCCCAGCACCGCCATCACTTCCTGCTGGCCACTGCCGAGCATGTTGGCAGCTTGCGTTTCCAGCAAGCCGATCCAGCCCTGCAAGTTGGCATCGTGCTGCGTGCCCGCATCCAGCGCTGCACCGGCAACGGGCGTGGCAGCGGCGTGGACCACAGGGTTGCTGCCGGTTACTGCCGGAATGGAAAAATCCTGTCCCTGCGTCAATTCGAGCGGCAAGTCCTTGACTTCGACCGTCTGGCCGGGTGCCATCACGGTGATCCAGTTGCACAGGTTTTCCAGTTGCCGCACATTGCCCGGCAAATCGAGCCCGCTCAA
>CANFGA010000097.1 GCA_947446335.1 Oxalobacteraceae bacterium
CCGGCAAGGGAGTGCTGTCGGAGCAAAACACGAACGCGCTGCTGCGCAAGCGCTGGGCCAATTCCACGCTCGACCTGAAGACCCAGGCCGCTCTGGAAGAAGCGGCTACCGGGATGCCTTTGATCGCAGGCAACAAAGTCACGCTGCTGTTCGATGGACCGCAGACGATGGAACAGATGCTCAAGGCGATCGCCGCGGCGACCAACCATATCAATCTGGAAACCTATATCTTCGACCAGGATGAAATGGGCTTGAAGTTCGCCGACATGCTGATAGAGAAGCAACGTCAAGGCATCGCCGTCAGCATCATGTATGACAGCGTGGGCACGCTGGCCGTGCCGCAGGACTTTTTCGATCGCATGCGCAGCGCCGGTGTCAAACTGGTGGCCTTCAATCCCGTCAATCCAGCCAAGGTACGCGGTGACAGCTGGCGGCTGAACAATCGCGACCACCGCAAGGTCTTGATCGTCGATGGCAAGGTCGCGTTCACCGGCGGGGTCAACATCAGCGATACTTATGCCAAGAGTTCGCTGTTTCGCTCGCGCGGGCGCCAGCGCAGCAACGACGAATCGGAAGTGGGATGGCGCGATACCCATGTGATGGTCGAAGGCCCGGCCGTAGCCGCCTTCCAGTGGATGTTCATCCGGGCCTGGACCCGGCAAGATGCGGACGACTTGCCCGATGCCTTCTTCTTCCCACCGCTGACAAACGTCGGCGACAAGCTGGTCAGGGTCATCGCCAGCGAACCGGGCGGCGACTTCGAAATCTACAAAGCCTATATCCTGGCGATGCAAGAAGCGAAGCAATCGATCTATCTGACGTCAGCCTACTTCGTACCTGACCATCAAACCATCACAACCCTCACTGATGCAGCCAAGCGCGGCGTCGATGTCAAGCTGGTGCTGCCCGGCGTTTCCGACAGCAGCCTGGTATTTCACGCCAGCCATGCCTTTTATGATGCATTGCTGGAAGGCGGAGTCAGAATTTACCAGCTCAAGCTATCGGTATTGCATGCCAAGACCGCTGTCATCGATGGCAACTGGTCGACGGTCGGCTCGACCAATATCGACATGCGCAGCTTCATGCACAACAGCGAACTGAACTTGGTGGTGCTGGGTGCAGCGTTCGGCGACGACATGGAAAATGCCTTTGCCGAAGACTTGCGCGACTCGACCGAGATCACCCAACAACAATGGCGCCAGCGTCCATTGAGCGACCGGATCAAGGAATGGGCAGCGCGCTTCGTCGGCTATTGGCTATGAGGGATCAACGGCGTTCACTTCCGACCAGATTGCGCCCAGCTTCGTAAAAGTGACACTCTTCACTGGCCCGAATGCCGCGCGGCCGGGGTGCCAACTGTAGCGCTGTACCGTGATGCAAGCGGCCTCCACTTGCAGCACATTGAAGGAATTTGATTCGCCCCGGCCGCGCGTCGAGGTCGCCGTTCCCGCCTGCACCATCAGCGCCGCATAAGCATCGATCTGGTGGCGTGCGCTGGAATTGCCGACGTGGCTGGCATGCAAATGGCCAGAGAGCAACAGGTCGACGCCGCAATCGGCGAACATGGCCATGCCCCGCGCAGCATGGCGCACCAGGTCAAAGCGGCCAAACGGCGCCGGCAGATCGAACGGGTGGTGCGACACGATGATTTTGGTGCGCCCGGGATGGATCTGATCGAGCTCGGCAAAACGATGGCGGATCAGCGCCATCTGGCGCACATTGATGCGGCCATCCTTGATCGTGAGCGCGCGCGCCGTATTGATGCCGAGCACGGCGATTTCATCGTCGACGTAGACCGGTTCGATCTGATCGAAAAAATGGCGGCGGTACTTGGCCAGCGGCGCCAGCAAGCGCTGCGCGACATCGTACAAAGGCACATCGTGATTGCCGGGCACCGCCAGCCACGGTGCGGGCAAGGCATCCAGAAACGCACGCGCAGCCTGGAATTCATGGCTGTGCGCGCGCTGCGTCAAGTCACCCGAGACCAGCACCAGATCGGGCGCGATGGCGCCTATTTGCGCCGTCAGGGGCGCCAGTACGCCGGGGGCGATGCGGCCAAAATGTAAATCGGACAAATGAACCAGTGTGCGCAAAATAAGCTCCGAAGTCGCGTCAAGGCGCAGGAATGGGGACGATCACCGCCAGAGCGCCGGCGCGGATACGGTAGCACAGCGGCGTCGCCATGATCGTCACTTCGCCATCGGTGGCCACGCGCAAGCGCTTGTGGCGGGTGGAGATCTCGATGTCGGTCGCCAGCAGCACGTCAAAATCGCGCGCCTGAGCCAGGCGCCCGAACAAGGCGCGCAAGGCTAGACGCAACAAGCCCAGGCGACCCGGGCGCTGCGCCACATACAGGCTGAGCGCACCACCATCGAGGCAGCGCCGCTCGCCGATATTAAAACCCTGCATCACGTATTCATTATTGCCGATGAAGACGAACGGTGCGCGCCGTGCATGCTGCGCACCATCGACGCTCAAGCGCATGCTCAGAAAGGGATAGCGCCGCAGCGCCGTCAGCGTCGCCCAGCCGCAGGCGAGCCACTTGCCACGGCCCAGACGGCGCTGTTGCTTTTCACGGTCGCGCACCATGTCCGGATACAAGCCGAGGCTGGAATTGTTCAAAAATATGCGCTCATTGACTTCCCCGACATCGATCAACACAGGCTTGCCGTGGGCCAGGTTCGCGATCGCCTGCTCCAGCACCAAGGGAATGCACAAATCCTTGGCGAAGTGATTGAGCGTACCCAGCGGCAACACCCCCAGCAGCGCCTTGCTTCCGACCAGTTGCGAGGCGACTGCATTGATGGTGCCGTCGCCACCGCCAGCGACGACGATGGCCACGCCTTGCTCGCGCGCCGTCACAGCGGCGGCGATCAATTCGGCGCCACCCTGGGCCAGCGTGATGGTCGGCTCGAAATCGTAAGCCCTGAATTGCTCGGCCAGCGCCGCACTCCAGAGGGCGTCATGGCCGCTGCCGGCGCTGGCGTTGATGATGACGTGGATCGCAATCAAGACCAACTCCCGGCCTGATTTTTGCCTGCGCGCCGGCGCTGGTCGGTAGCGGTGCGCCGGCGCTGTTCAGTAGCGGCACGCCGGCGCCGCAGCGTGGAAATGGCCGTGATGCAAACAGCGAGCCAGCCGCAGCTTTCAACCACGGCAGCGAGCACGTCGCTGGCATAGTGGACGCCCAGATAGACCCGGCTCGCGCCGACCAGTACCACCATCAGCACGGCAGCGGCGATGATGGCGCCGCGCACGAAAAAGCGCGGACTCAGACACACCAGATACGCGGCGATGATGCCATACAGCAGCGTGGAAGCTGCCGTATGGCCGCTCGGAAAGCTGTAGCTGGCCAGCGTCAGGATGGCGTCGTCTGAAATGGGGCGCGCACGCATGAACGTATACTTTAGCGACAGATTCAACAACATCCCGCCCGGCAATGCCAGTGCCGTCGTGAGCAGCCAATAAGGTACTTTTTTCCATGCAAAATAGGCACACAGCATCACTCCCAGGATACTGTTGCCGACGATGCCGTGCAGATGCGTGATGATCAGCATCAGCGCCGTCAGCGCCGGCGTTGCCTGCGCATGCAGGTATTGTGCGAGTTGAAGATCAAGCAAGTGGATCCAGCCCAGCGTAGTCGCTGCGCCCATCACCTGATCGGCGATGCGGCCAAAGATCCAGGCCGCCAGCAACAACAGCAACACCCCTTGCGTCAAATGCAGTCCGAATTCGCCTTCCGGCGAGCAGCGCGCGGCGATGAAACGGCCAAGCCGAGTCTGAGGTTTTTTTTTCATCGAGTCCGATAAGTCCATTTAAAAAAACAAAAAAACAACTGTTCATGCATACAGTAACTGTGTATTCATACAGTATTCGTGCTAAGCTCAGGTCTGGTTCAACCCATCCCTCTTAAAAGGATCAGCCATGACACCCATCAATAGCACTACGCGTTCACGCTTCGGCCTGCAGTATGCACCGAGCGCATTCATGGTGCGCCTGGGCAGACGCGAAATGGTGGTCTGTCGCGACTTTCGCAAGCGCTACTATGCCGTCAATCCGCTCATCGAGTGCGACACCGGCATCGAAGCGGGCCACGTCGAAGTATTGCTGATGCGGCGCTGGCTGCTGATCCTGTCGAAGGCGCACTGAAGCAACAGGCATCCGCGCAGGCGCTGCCGCTACAGGCAGTGCATGCTTTCGGCAAGCTGAAAATAAAAACAACAAGATGTATTTTTATTAGCAATTTTGATCTAGATCATGTTTTTTATTTCTTTAAATCATTAAACTGCATTGCATATCAACGACAACCGATGAAAGCAGTGATGATGAAAAAAGCAATGACAGCAGCATTGGCCGTGTCCTTCCTGGGCTTGTTTGCAACCGAAGCGATGGCGCAGGAACAAAGCCCATGGCTGGTGCGCGTGCGCGCCGTTCACATCGACCCGGTCGACAAATCCGATGCCTTCGGTCCTTATGCGTCGGATGCGGTGACAGTATCGAGCAAGACGATACCTGAAATCGACATCTCGTATTTTTTCACACCAAACATCGCTGCTGAACTGGTGCTGACCTATCCGCAAAAACATGATGTGATGCTCAATGGTGCCAATATCGGCAGCTTCAAGCATGTGCCACCGACGCTGCTGGCCCAATATCACTTCATGCCCGAAGCGCAGTTCAGCCCTTACCTCGGCGCCGGCGTGAACTATACCAATATTTCCAGCGTGCACCTGCTCGGCGGCGCTGCCACGATGGAACACAAGAGCTTCGGTTTCGCGCTGCAAGCGGGCCTCGACTACAAGATCGACAAGAACTGGTCGCTCAACCTGGACATCAAGAAGGTCCAGATCGGCAGCGATGTCATGGCATCGGGCAGCGGTGCCAAGCTGACCGAAGTCAAGGTCGATCCGATCCTGATCGGCATCGGCATCGGTTATCGCTTCTGAGCGACTTCGCTCTGGATTCAAAAAAAACCGGCCATGGCCGGTTTTTTCATGGGCCGACAGTCCTAGGCTGGTGTGGCCTGGAATGTCACCAGGCCGTGGCGCGCAGCCAGGTGCAGCAACTTGAAATCGTTGTCGACGCCGAGTTTTTGTCGGATCAACGACAGATAATTGAGCACCGTTTTCGGACTCAGCTGCATCGAACTGGCGATCACGCCGGACGATTCGCCCTGCACCAGCATGCGCAGCACTTCGAACTCCCTGGGCGTAAGCTGGGTAAACACGTCTTCGCCAGCGATCACCTCGCGCGCCAATATCTGCGCAATGTCGGGCGAGAAAACGCGCTTGCCGGCAGCCACTTCGCGGATGCCATCGATCACATCGTCGGGCTCGCAGTATTTGGTCAAATAGCCAAGAGCGCCGCTGCGCACGGCCTGCGTCACGTGAGCGGCATCTTCGTGCATCGACAACACCAGGATTTTCAGTTCCGGACGGCGTGCCAACATGCCGCGTATGGCCTCGATGCCGCTGCTGCCGCGCAAACTCAAATCCACCAACGCAACATCAGGCTGCACGCGCAGCACCAGCGCATTGGCTTCATCGGCCCGCGCAGCCTCGCCCACCACCTGCAAACCAGGCTCCGCATCGAGCAAGCGCTTGTAGCCGGTCCTTACCACCGCATGGTCATCGACCAGGATGATGCGTATCGAGTGCGTTGTCGCTGAAATGGTCATTGCATCTCCAATCGGTATTGTTTTTTCAAAGGCAAGCAAATTTCCAGATGCAAGCCTGGCATCGCGAGCGGCCCCGGCATCAGCTCCAGATGCCCACCCACCATCAGCAGTCTTTCCTTGATACCGAGCAAGCCCGAGCCGTCCAACCCGCGATCGGGTGCCATGCCACAACCATCGTCACCGATCTGCAGCTTGAGCAGTTCGGCATCAAAGTCGATCTTCACGCTGCAATGCCGGGCAGCGCTATGCTTGACAACATTGGTCAAGCCTTCTTGCACCACCCGATACAGCACCAGGCCGGCATTCTCGGCCAATGCCGGCAATTGGGTCGGCATCGCGAGCGTGAAGACGATGCCTGCTTCGCGCTGCTGCCAGCTATCGAGCAATTCGCGCAGCGCGCTGGCCAAGTCCGGTCCATCGAGCCCATGCGGGCGCAAGCGCTTGAGCATGGAGCGCAATTGATCGCCGCTGGTACGCACGTCGCGCCGCAAATCCTGCGCGCATTCGGCGATGCGCTGCTCGCCAAGCTGACCCGCATTGCGCCCCAAATACGCTGCGGTGACGCCGATTGCCGTCAGGGTCTGCCCCATTTCATCGTGCAATTCCAGCGCCAGCGTGCGGCGCTCGTCTTCTTGCACGCGGATCAACTGGCGTGACAAATGCCGCTGCGCATCGCGCGCGGTGGCCAGCGCAGCGGCCAGTTCATCGATGGCGATCGCCACTTGCGCAAATTCACGCAGCGCAAAAGGCGGCAAGCGGGCCTCGCTATCACCACCGGCCAAGCGCTGCAAACCGGCTTCCAGATCGCGCACCGGGGTCAACGCCCGATCGGCTGACCACCATACCACCAGCAAAGTTGTTCCAGAAAAGATCAACAAGGTGACACAAAGGCGAACAGTGTCACTCCAGCGCTCCTCGATTTCGGATCCCGGATTGGGTGCGATATACAAGGTCTGATCGCCGATCCTGACCTTTTGGAGCGCCGAAGCGGAGGCGTCGATGCCAAGTAGCGCAGCGAGCCAGGATTGCTTGAGCGCAGGAGCGGCGTCCGCGCTGATGCTGAGATGGCGCAGCGGGCCGCCATGGAGGATGGCATCCATCCTTCTAGCAGCCTCGACAGGAGGCAGATCGGTGCCCACCTTGCTGGCATCGAGCAAGACCTTGGCCAGGCGCTCGGATGCGGCGATTTCGGTGACGACATCGTTGCGCAGCGACACCAGAGTGATCAGCAAGGTCACCATCAGCAGTACCAGCAACAACGCCCCGAGACAAGCCAGCAGACGTCGTCTGAGATCCATTTCCACTCCATCAGCCATCAATACCTTCCATGCAGCATGATTCGTACCAGCGTTGGCCCAAGCCGGGAAGTTTTCCCGACTTCGCGATGAAAAAATCCCGACAACAGTCGCCATGCAGCTCTCTATACTCCAGTCGTCGTCCAGCAAATTCGACCGAAGCAGGTATGGATTTTGCTGATAAAAACCAAAAACAAGATTGCAAGATCAGGGGATAGCAGATGAGTCAGGCTTTTTTTCACCATTATTTTCAACATTACCCGCGCACAGCGCTCGCGCTCGCGCTTGCAACGGCTTTCCAGGCCCAGGCTCAGCAAGAAAGTCCGATGCCAGTGATCGAAATCATCGGCAGCACGCCGCTGCCCGGGATCGGCCAGCCGCGCAATGAAATTGCCGCGCCGGTGCAGCGCGCCACCAGCCGGGATATCGAACGCAGCGGCGCGCTGGAACTGGGCGATTTCATGAACCGCCGGCTCGGCAGTGTCCATGTCAATGAAATGCAAGGCAACCCGTTCCAGATGGATGTCAATTACCGCGGCTATAGCGCCTCGCCACTGCTGGGCACGCCCCAAGGCTTGTCGGTGTATCTCGATGGCGTGCGGATGAACCAGCCCTTTGGCGATGTCGTCAGCTGGGATCTGATTCCGCGTTCGGCGATCGCATCGATGACGCTGATGCCCGGCTCCAACCCGCTGTTCGGCATGTCCACGCTGGGCGCGGCGCTGTCGCTGCAAACCAAGGATGGCAAGAGCGATCCCGGCACCGCGCTGCAAGCGACGCTGGGCAGCAATGGCCGGCGCGCGATCGAATTCGAGCATGGCGGCTACAACGAGCAAGGATTGAACTGGTATCTGACCGGCAACCGCTTCAACGAAGATGGCTGGCGCGATGCATCGCCATCGAGCGTGCGCCAATTGTTCGGCAAACTCGGCTGGCAAAACCGCGACACCGACGTGAAGCTGACGCTGGCGCATGCCGACAATGACTTGACTGGCAACGGCTTGCAAGAACAAAGATTGCTGGCGCGCAACCGGGCCAGCGTCTACACCTTGCCGGATCAGACCCAGAACCGCTCGACGCTAGCCAATCTGGCAGCGAGCCACGCGTTCAGCGATACGGTCCAATTTTCAGGCAATCTGTATTATCGCGACATCAAGACCAGCACCTACAATGGCGACATCAACGACGACGCGCTCAGCAGCAATGTCTATCTCGATGGCGAGAATGGCGCGAACACGCCATTCCCATCGGCCAGTTGCATCGCGCAAGCAATGGAAAAAGACGAGCCGGCCGAAGTCTGCAATGGCTTGCTCAATCGCACCCACAGCAAGCAAAAAAACTATGGCATCTCGGGCCAGTTGACCTGGCTCGGCACCTTGGCTGGAAAGCCGAACCGGCTGGTGACGGGCGCCGGCTACGACGCCAGCAGCGTCAATTTTACCCAGTCATCGCAACTGGGCTATCTGAACCTTGATCGCAGCATCACCGGCGTGCAGGCATTCGGCGATGGCATCACGGGCGGCAATGTCGATGGCGCACCCTACGACACCCGGGTCGACTTGTCGGGCAAGATCAGGACCTGGAGCGTGTTCGCCAGCGATACGCTCGCACTACAACCGAACCTGCACTTGACACTGTCGGGACGCTACAACCGGTCGACACTGGAAAATCGCGACCAGCTGCACCAGGATGACGATCCGGCTACCCTCAGCGGCAACCATCGCTTTGCGCGCTTCAATCCAGCCATCGGCCTCAGCTACAGCCCGACGAAGATGCTCAACATCTACGGTGGCTACAATGAGAGCAGCCGCGCGCCGACGTCGATCGAACTCGGCTGCGCCAATCCGGAACAGCCTTGCAAGTTGCCCAATGCGATGGCGGGCGATCCGCCGTTGAATCAGGTCGTCACCCGCACGCTCGAAGCGGGCCTCCGTGGCACG
>CANFGA010000098.1 GCA_947446335.1 Oxalobacteraceae bacterium
CCTCGATCGTGATGGCCTCGGTGCTGGGATTCGACAAGAAATACGGCATCAAGATCGTGCTGAGCAAGGAATCGTCGTGGGCCAGCGTGCGCGACAAGCTCGTCAACGGCGAACTCAACGCAGCCCATGTGCTCTACAGCCTGGTCTACGGCGTCCATCTGGGCGCTGGCGGGGCCAAGAAGGACATGGCGGTGCTGATGAACCTGAACCAGAATGGCCAGGCCATCACCTTGTCGAAAAAATTGGCCGACAAGGGCGCCATCGATGGCCCGTCGCTGGCCAAGCTGATGCAACGCGAGAAGCGCGAATACACGTTTGCGCAAACTTTTCCGACCGGCACGCACGCGATGTGGCTGTATTACTGGCTGGCGACCTACGGCATCAATCCGATGAAGGATGCCCGCGTGATCACGGTGCCGCCGCCGCAAATGGTGGCTAACATGCGCGTTGGCAACATGGATGGTTTCTGCGTCGGCGAGCCATGGAATCACCGCGCAATCGTCGACGGTGTCGGTTTCACAGCGGCGACGACCCAGGATATCTGGAAAGACCACCCGGAAAAAGTGCTGGGCACGACCGCAGAATGGGTCAGCAAGTATCCGAACACGGCGCGTGCGCTCACTGCGGCGGTGCTGGAAGCGAGCCGCTGGATCGATGCATCGCTGTCGAACAAGAACCGGATGGCGCAAACCATTTCCGAAAAATCGTATGTCAATACCTCGGTCGACGTCATCAATCAGCGCATTCTGGGGCGCTACACGAATGGCCTGGGCAAGACCTGGGACGATCCGAACTACATGAAATTCTTCAATGAAGGCACGGTCAATTTCCCCTATCTGTCCGACGGCATGTGGTTCCTGACCCAGCAACAGCGCTGGGGCTTGCTCAAGGCCGAACCCGATTACCTGGCCGTGGCCACCGCGATCAACCGCATCGATGTCTACAAGGACGCCGCCGCGATGGCCAAGGTCAGCGTGCCGGCATCCACCATGCGCAGCGCAAAGCTGATCGATGGCGTGCTGTGGGATGGCAAGAATCCGAAGGCTTACGCCGCGTCGTTCAAGATCCGTGCTTGATTTCAGGGGAATATGATGAGTGCAATTTTGCAAAATGGCGCGCTGCTCGAGAAGGCAGTCGAGCCTGCTGTGGCCATCAGTACGGACGAGAAAGTCACGCGCACCGAGCGCCTGGCAGCGCGCGGCATCGTGTTTGGCCATCGCAAGTCGCGCTTCGGCCCCTGGGTCTTGAAATTTCTGCCACCGCTGCTGGGTTTGGCGATGCTGGTGCTGGTGTGGCAAATCATCGCTGCCAAGAACAGCAATTTCCCTACCCCTTTGGTGACCTGGGATGCCGCGTTGAAGCTGTTTGCCGATCCGTTCTATAGCAACGGCCCCAACGACCAGGGCATAGGCTGGAATATCCTGGCCTCGCTGAAGCGGGTAGCCGTCGGTTTCGGCCTCGCTGCGGTGGTCGGGATTCCGCTCGGATTCATGATCGGGCGCTTCAAGTTTGTCGCCGGCATGTTCAATCCCATCGTCAGTTTGCTGAAGCCGGTGTCGCCGTTGGCCTGGCTGCCGATCGGTTTGCTGGTGTTCAAGGCGGCCGATCCGGCTGCGATCTGGTCGATCTTCATCTGTTCGATCTGGCCGATGATCATCAATACCGCCGTCGGCGTGCAGCGCGTGCCGCAAGATTACATGAACGTGGCGCGGGTCTTGAATTTGTCCGAGTGGAAGATCATCACCAAGATCTTGCTGCCGTCGGTGCTGCCTTACATGCTGACCGGCGTGCGTCTGGCGATCGGCACCGCGTGGCTGGTGATCGTGGCCGCCGAGATGCTGACTGGCGGCGTCGGCATCGGTTTCTGGGTATGGGATGAGTGGAACAACTTGAATGTGCCGCACATCATCATCGCGATCGTCGTCATCGGCGTGGTCGGGCTGGCGCTGGAACAGGCGCTGGTGTTCCTGGCCAAGTCATTCACTTACGAAGAAGTCGGGAGCTGAGCATGGATGCGAACAAATACATCGAAATCCAACACGCCGAGATGGTGTTCAATACCAAAAAAGGCAGTTTTCATGCGCTCGCCGATGTCAGCCTGAACGTCGCCAAGGGCGAGTTCATCACCTTGATCGGCCACTCCGGCTGCGGCAAGTCGACGCTGCTCAACTTGATCGCCGGCTTGACCGTCGCAACCGAAGGCGCCTTGCTGTGCGGCGGGCGCGAGATTGCCGGGCCGTCGCCCGAGCGCGCTGTCGTGTTTCAGAACCATTCCTTGTTGCCGTGGCTCACTTGCCATGAAAACGTCCATCTCGCGGTCGAGCGCGTGTTCGGCGCCAAGGAGTCCAAAGCGCAATTGAAGCAGCGCGTGACGGCGGCGCTCGAGATGGTAGGCTTGACGGCTGCGGCCCAAAAGCGCCCGCATGAAATCTCGGGCGGCATGAAGCAGCGCGTCGGCATCGCCCGGGCGCTGTCGATGGAGCCGAAGGTGTTGCTGCTCGATGAGCCGTTCGGCGCGCTCGATGCATTGACCCGCGCTCACTTGCAAGATGAATTGCTGGGCATCGTCGCCGCCACTGCGTCGACCGTGGTGATGGTCACGCACGATGTCGACGAGGCAGTGCTGCTGTCGGACCGGATCGTGATGATGACCAATGGCCCGAAAGCGACGATAGGGGAGGTCTTGCATGTCGACCTGGCCCGTCCACGCGACCGGGTCGCTCTGGCGCAAGATCCGGCCTACGTCGGCTACCGCAGCAGCGTGCTGGAATTTTTGTACCACCGCCAGTCGCGCCCGGTCAAGGACGCAGCGTAAGCCAGGTACCAGGGGCCGAGCAAGCAGGTGCCAGGTTCAATCGGGGCTGCTGCTGCGCAAGTTGGTTGATGCCATCGCCCCCCCCCGATCGAGCCTGGCAACTGATGTCTTTGCTGCTGACCTCGATCGAACCTGGCACCTCTAGATGGTCTTGATTTCATCGAGCGGCCAGCGCGGGCGCACGTTGAAGGCGTAATCACGCTTGGCTGCATCCGGGTTAATCTGCAGCCGCAGCGCGCCGGCAAACGCGATCATCGCACCATTGTCGGTGCAAAATTCGAGCGCCGGATAAAATACCTTGAAGCCCTTTTTCTTCGCCGCCGCGTTCAGCGAAGCGCGCAACTGGGTGTTGGCGCCGACGCCGCCGGCGATCACCAGCCGCTTGAGGCCGGTTTCCTTGAGCGCCGTCACGCATTTCGCGGTCAAGACATCGACGATCGCGTCGACGAAGCCGCGCGCGATGTTGGCTTTATCTTGTTCGCAGACATTGGCCAGCGCCTGCTGTTTCTTGACCACCGTCAGCACCGCCGTCTTCAAGCCGGAAAAACTGAAATTCAAATCCTTCGAATGCAGCATCGGGCGCGGCAGCTTGTAGGCTGTCGGATCGCCGAATTCGGCCAGGCGCGAGATCGCCGGACCGCCCGGATAACCAAGCCCGAGCAACTTGGCCGACTTGTCGAACGCTTCGCCAGCCGCATCATCCAGGGTTTCGCCCAGCAGCGTGTATTGGCCGACGCCATCGACTTGCATCAGCTGCGTGTGGCCGCCCGAAACCAGGAGCGCGATGAAGGGGAAGGCAGGCGCATCGGGCGCCAGCAGCGGCGACAGCAAGTGGCCTTCCAGATGGTGGATGCCCAGCACCGGCTTGTCCAGTGCCAAGCCGAGGCTGCAGGCGACCGAGCAGCCGACCAGCAGCGCGCCAGCGAGCCCGGGCCCCTGGGTATAGGCGATCGCATCGATCTGGTCGGCTGCGATGCCGGCTGTGGCCAGCACTTCTTCGAGCAAGGGGATGGCGCGCCGGATATGGTCGCGCGATGCCAGTTCGGGCACCACGCCGCCGTATTGTTCATGCATCGCCACTTGCGAATGGAGAGCGTGCGAGAGCAGGCCGCTTCCGTTCTCTCGCTCGGTGTCATATAGGGCGAGGCCGGTTTCGTCGCAGGAGGATTCGATGCCTAGAACAATCATGGAGTGCCGAATAGAAAAGGGAATCCGTCATTGTAAAGGAAAGCCGGCACCCGGCCGGTCTTGCGCGGTGCTGCGGCCGGCTCAGTGCAGCATCAGCAGGTACAGCAGCAGCAAGTTGGCCACGATGGCGATCACGGCGATGGCGCGCCACAGACCGGCTGGATCGCGCTGCGCCAGCGCTGGCGGACCGCGCGTCGGCAGCGGCTTGGCGGCAGCGCGTTGCAAGGCCAGCAGAAATTCCTCGGCCGTCTCAAAACGCTCTTGCGGCTCGCGGGCGACCGCTTTCAGCAACACGTTTTCGAGCCAGAGTGGAATTTCCGGGCGATAGCGACTCGGCGCGACCGGTTGGCCGAAGCGCGGGCGCTGGAAGGGTTCGATTTCACCGTACGGAAAATGGCGCGTCAGCATCTGGTACAGCGTGACACCAAGCGCATACAGGTCGGTGCGCAGCGAGGCCGGCGCGTCGGCAAACTGTTCCGGCGCCAAAAATGACGGCGTGCCGGCCTGTGGTGCATCGATGCCGGCATCGGCGTCGGCATGACTGTCTTGCATGCCGGACTGGGCCAGTCCCAGGTCGAGCAGGCGCAACTGACCGTCATCGCCGAGGTGGACATTGGCTGGCTTGATGTCGCGATGAATGATGCTGCGCCGGTGCAGCGCGCCCACTGCACGCACCAGTTGCTCGCCCAGCGCGAGCGCCTCGGGCACCGTGAAGTGGTGGCCGATGTCGAGGTGCTGCTGCAGGCTGTGGCCGGCGTGCCAGGTGGTCAGGTAATACAAATAATTGGGCGGCCGGGTTGCTATCACTTGCGGAAAGAAGCGCGCGATGACGCGCTTGGCCAGCCATTCCTCATGCGCGAACACGGCCCGCTCGCGCTCATCGTTGCCGCGATCCGGTTGCAGCGTTTTCAGCACCAGTTTGCGCTGCGCGCCGCTGACATCCTGGGCATCGGTGACCTGATACAGCAAGGTGGCAGCGGAGGCGTGGATCAGCGCTTCGACCCGGTAGCCATCGACCATCTGGCCCACCTGCAGTTTCGGCGGCGGGCGCAATGTGTGCGAGATCGACAGGCTGTCGCGCAGATTCTGTTCGGGCAGCGTGCGCACCGCCACCACCAGCGCGCTCAGGTTGTCGCTGCTGCCGCCGGCCAGCGCCGCGTCCAGCAAGGCGTCGGCGCAGGCATCGGCTTCTAGCGTGCCCTGCGCCAGTTGCGACAGATGAAAGGCCAGATCGTATTGGGTGATCGAAGCCCACAAGCCGTCCGAGGCCAGCAGGAAGACATCGCGTTCTTGCAACTGGCCGGTGCCGTGATCGACCGTCAGCTGGGTGTCGAGACCGATGGCGCGCGTGAGCACATGCTGCATTTCGGGCCGGTCCCAGACATGGTCGCTGGTCAAGCGCGTGAGCACGCCGGCGCGCAGCAGGTAGAGCCGGGTATCGCCCACGTGCGAAAAATAATAGAAGCTGCCGCGCAGCACCAGCGCCGTCAACGTGGTGGCCATGCCGGTCAGTTCGGGCCGGATCGAGCCGTGGTGCAAGGTCCAGCCATTGCTTGCCTTGAGCACGCGTTCGATCGCTTGCGTCACCGGCCAGGTATCGGGCGTGGCGTAATAATCGGCGAGCAAGCCGCGCACCGCATATTCGGATGCTTCGCGCCCGCCCTCGTTGCCGGACACGCCATCGGCCACCGCGCCGATGAAGCCCTTGTTCGACAGTTCGGGCTCCAATGGCGTGACCATGCCGACGAAGTCTTCGTTGCGCGCGCGCAAGCCCTGGCGCGTGGCGTGGCCGGCTTCGAGCAGTAGGGCCATGCTTACACCTTGGCCGACGTCATCAACGCGCTGCCCCAGGTGGTGCGCCAGCGGTTCTTCACCGACGACAGGCCGAGCAAGGCGATCACGGCCAGCATGCCGAACACGATCAAGCCGATCTGGTAGCTGCCGGTGATCTGGCGTGACAAGCCCAGGCTGGAAGCGAGGTAAAAGCCGCCGATGCCGCCGGCCATGCCGACCATGCCGGTCATGACGCCGATTTCCTTGCGAAAGCGCTGCGGCACCAACTGGAACACGGCGCCGTTGCCGGTGCCCAGCGCCAGCATCGCGATCACGAACACGACGGCTGCGCTCATCGCCGAACCCATGCCGATGCTGGCCACAAACAGCGCGCCGGCAGCGATCGCATACATGATCGAGAGCGTCTTGATGCCGCCCATGCGGTCGGCCATGCGTCCGCCCAGCGGGCGCACCAGCGAGCCGGCGAACACGCAGGCCGCGGTGAAATAGCCGGCAGTGACTGGCGACAAGCCGTACTGGTTGTTGAAGTAGATCGCCAGCGACGACGCCAAGCCGGAAAAGCCGCCGAAGGTGACGCTGTAAAAGAACATGAACCACCACGCATCCTTGTCTTTGAGCACCGCCAGGTATTCGCTCATCGATTTTGGCGGCGGCGACGAAGGTGCATCCTTGGCCATCGTCATGTAGACGATGAAGGCGATCCCGAGCGGAATCAGGCATAGGCCGAACACGTTTTGCCAGCCGAAGGCGATCGCCAGCGATGGCGCCAGCAGGGCGGCGAACGCGGTGCCGGAATTGCCGGCACCGGCGATGCCGAGCGCCGTGCCCTGATGCTCGGGCGGATACCAGCGCGACGCCAGCGGCAGCGCGACGGCGAAGGCGGCGCCGGCAAAGCCGAGCAGCACGCCCAGCGTCAGCATGCTGGCATAGCTGTCCAGCACGCCTTGCCAGGCCCACAGCAGAGCGCCCATCACGATCACCTGGCCGATGATGCCCGCCCGCTTCGGTTTCAAATGATCGACCAGCACCCCCATCACGATGCGCAGCAGCGCGCCGGCCAGCAGCGGCGTGGCCACCATCAAACCCTTTTGCGCTTGCGACAGTTGCAAGTCGCTCGATATTTGCACCGCCAGCGGACCGAGGATGACCCAGACCATGAAGCTCAAGTCGAAGTAAAAAAATGAAGCGAACAGCGTCGGCGTGTGGCCCGCTTTCCAGAATGATGTCTTGCTCATGCTATCTCCGTGAGGTGTTTTTGTGGCGTGCCGCCAGTCGATCAAGCGATCGTTTGGGCTGCAAAGTGCGCTGAAAGCGTCGGCCTTGTCGCATTGGCTACAGCAATTGCCGTGCCATGCGTTCGCCCGGCGCACGCCGGACCGGGTTGCACCAATCGGGACTGCGCATGCACCGATAACGTGCAACTATTGCTATAAAAATATTTATATCACAGTGTGCTGCTCTTGCGCAGAGCGCCCAGCAAGTTGGCATTGCTCTTGCTTAGTGAGATTCAAGGCAGGGCAGCGCACGGCACTGATTGCACGACACTGAGCGCACAACCGCACAACATTGAGCGCCCGAAAATTATTCACCGAGACATCCGACGGAGGCCGTAATGAAGAAAATGAAATTGGTAATGGTTGGCAATGGCATGGCAGGCGTGCGCACGCTGGAAGAGTTGCGCAAGATCGCCCCGGACCTGTATGACATTACCGTGTTCGGCGCCGAGCCGTATGCCAATTACAACCGCATCCTGCTCTCGCCGGTGCTGGCCGGCGAGCAGACGATACAAGACATCATGCTCAACGATGTCGACTGGTATGTGGAAAACGACATCACGCTGCACCTGGGCAAGAAGATCGTCAAGATCGACCGCAAGAAACGCATCGTGACCGCCGACGACGGCACCGAGGCCGAGTATGACCGGCTCTTGATGGCGACCGGCTCAATCCCCTTCATGCTGCCGGTGCCGGGCAAGGACTTGCAAGGCGTGATCGCCTACCGCGACATCTACGACACCAATGCGATGATCGCCGCGTCCGAAAAGCATAGCCATGCGATCGTCATCGGCGGCGGCTTGCTGGGGCTGGAAGCAGCCAATGGCTTGAAGCTGCGCGGGATGGATGTCACCGTGGTGCATTTGCCGGCCTGGCTGATGGATAGACAGCTCGATGTGGTAGCCGGCAAGATGCTGCAAAAATCCTTGGAAGACCGGGGCTTGAAATTTTTGCTGGAAAAAAATACCGAAGCCTTGCTCGGCGACGCCGATGGCCACGTGCAAGCGATCCGTTTTTCCGACGGGCTCGAAATTCCGGCCCAACTGGTCGTGATGGCGGTCGGCATTCGCCCCAGCACCGCGCTGGCCGAATCGTGCGGCTTGTATTGCAACCGCGGCATCGTGGTCAGCGACACGATGCAAACCTACGATCCGCGCATCTACGCGGTCGGCGAATGCGTGAACCACCGCGGCACCGTATACGGCCTGGTGGCGCCGCTGTTCGAGATGGCCAAGGTGTGCGCCAACCACCTGGCCAATTACGGCATCGGACAATACAAGGGTTCGGTCACCTCGACCAAGCTGAAAGTGACTGGCATCGATCTGTTTTCTGCCGGTGAATTCATGGGCGGCGAGGGCACCGAAGAAATCGTGCTGTCGGATCCGATAGGGGGCGTCTACAAGCGCCTGGTGCTGAAAGATAACAAGCTGGTCGGCGCCTGCCTGTATGGCGATACCGTCGATGGCAGCTGGTATTTCAAGATGCTGCGCGAAGGCAAGGATGTGGCCGAGATCCGCGATAGTCTGATGTTCGGCGAAGCCAATACCGGGCGTCCGGGCGATGTTGGCCATGAAGGTTACACGATGGCGGCGAGCATGCCCGACAGTGCCGAAGTGTGCGGCTGCAACGGCGTGTGCAAGGGTGCCATCGTCACCGCGATCAAGGAAAAAGGCTTGTTCACGCTCGAAGACGTGCGCAAGCATACCAAGGCGTCGGC
>CANFGA010000099.1 GCA_947446335.1 Oxalobacteraceae bacterium
CCTGGCGCTGACGGGGCTGAGCGCTGACAACAAGGTGTACAACGCCAACACGCTGGCGACGTTGAGTGGCACGGCAACGGTGAAAGCACTGACTGGCGACGACATCACGCTGGACGGCATCGCCAGCGGCGCATTCGCAGACAAGAACGTGGATACGGGCAAGACGGTCAAGGTGAGCGGCAACACGATCGGCGGCGCCGATGCGCTGAACTACAACCTGGTGCAGCCAACCAGTTTGAACGCCGACATCACCAAGGCGAACCTGACGCTGACGGGGCTGAGCGCCGACAACAAGGTGTACAACGCCGACACGGCAGCAACGCTGAGGGGCGTAGCGAAGATTGCTGCGCTGGGCGCCGATACGGTCACGCTGGGCGGCATCGCCAGCGGCGCATTCGCAGACAAGAACGCGGCGACCGGCAAGGCGGTCACGGTGAGCGGCAACACGATCAGCGGCATCGATGCGCTGAACTACAATTTGGTGCAGCCAACCGGTTTGAAAGCCGACATCGCTCAGTCTCAGTTGACTCTCAGCAGCAACAACGTCAACAAGTCTTATGACGGCGGCTTGTCGGCGGCTGGCAAGGCAATGGTGAGCGAAGGTATGCTGTTTGCTGGCGATACGCTCGCTGGCGGCACTTTCTCCTTTACCGACAAGAATGTCGGCAACGGCAACAAGATGGTCGCTACCAGCGCGGTCACGGTGGGCGATGGCATCAACAATGCCAACTACAACGTCAGCTATGCCAATAACGCCACTTCGACCATCACGCCAAAAGCGTTGACGGTGGCCGGCCTGGGCGCCAGCGACAAGGTCTACGATGGCAAGACGGCAGCGGTTATCAGCGGCGGCACGATCGACGGCCTGGTCGACGGCGAGAAGCTCGGCCTGAGCGGCCAGTTCGACACCAAGAACGTGGGTAACGGAAAGGCAGTCACCGTTAGCGGCGTCGATACATTGACCGCGCTGGCGAGCAATTACACGATCGCCAATCCGACCGGCTTGACGGCAGCGATCACGGCCAAGGCCTTGACGGTCGCCGCCAGCGCCAACAACAAGACCTACGATGGCAATGCGGTCGCCGCGCTCAATGTGAACAGCATCAGCGGCTTGGTCGACGGAGAGACGTTGGCCCTGAGCGGACAGTTCAATGACAAGAATGCGGCCAATGGCAAGGCAGTCACGGTGGCCGGTGTCGATACGACGACCGGTCAGGCCAGCAATTACACGATCGCCAACCCGACCGGCTTGACGGCAGCGATCACGGCCAAGGCCTTGACGGTCGACGCCAGCGCCAGCAACAAGACCTACGATGGCAATGCGGTCGCCGCGCTCAATGTGAACAGCATCAGCGGCCTGGTCGAGGGCGAGACGCTGAGCCTGAGCGGCCAGTTCGGCGACAAGAACGCGGCCAACGGCAAGGCAGTCACGGTGGCCGGTGTCGATACGACGACCGGTCAGGCCAGCAATTACACGATCGCCAATCCGACCGGCTTGACGGCGGCCATCACCGCCAAGGCGCTGACGGTGGCTGGCCTGAGCGCCAGCGACAAGGCCTACGATGGCAATGCGACGGCCGTTATCAAAGGCGGCACGATCGGCGGGCTGATCACAGGCGAAGCGCTCGATCTGAGCGGCCAGTTCGCCGATGGGAGCGCGGGTCGCGGCAAGGCCGTCACCCTGGCTGGTGTCAGCACCGCGACCGGGCTGGCGAGCAATTACAGCCTGATCCAGCCGGCGAACCTGACGGCGGCAATCATCGCGCCACCTGTTGCTACGGTCGTGCAACCGGCGGCAGAGCAGGCGGTGTCGGCTAACTTCTTGTCGAGCGTGAGCACCAAGCCTGCCGTGCTCAGCCTGTCGCCGCCGATCACCGTGACGCGCAGTTCCAGTGTCGAATTGTCCACGAGCGCGAGCGCAGGCAGTGGCACGAGCACGGGAGAGGCGGGCATTGGCAACGCAGCTGAAGCGGCGCTGAGCGGCTCCGGGTCGGCCGATAAAATCAGCTCTTCGACGATGCTCGGACTGAATGCCGCGTTGAAAATCGTCGACGGCGGCGTCATGCTGCAAAATAATACCGAAAACAAGCCATGAAAAACAGGTACCTCTTGAAACGTAAGCCTTTGCAGGCACTCGTCGCGCTGGTCGCAGCGTTGCCCACGTTGGCGCTGGGCCAGACATTTCCTGGCGCGGGCATCATGTTGCAACAGATCCCGCCGGTACAACCACCCTCTGCGGCACCGGCTGCGACGACGCTGACGATAGATCCGCGTCCTGAGGTAGACATGGCGTCGGGCGCGCCATTTCCGGTAAAAGAATTGCGCATTCTGGGCAATACCTTGTTCGACACGCAAACGCTGCATGCCTTGGTTGCGCAAGCCGAGGGGAAAAGCATGCCGCTGGAGCGTCTGGAGGTTTTGGTTGCCGACATCGCCGCTTACTACAATAGCCAGGGCTATCCGTTGGTGCGGGTGGTCATTCCTGTGCAAGTGGTGCGCGATGGGGTCGTCAGGGTACAGATCATCGAAGGGCGCTATGGCAGCATCAGCCTGAACAATTCCAGCAAGGTGAAGGATGACTTGCTGCAAGCTGCACTCGTTCCGCTGGAGGGCGGACAAGCGGTCAACCAGACTACCCTTAATCGTGTCTTGTTGCTGCTGTCCGATGTGCCGGGAGTCCAGGTGAGCGGAGTGTTAAAGCCGGGCCAGGTCCTCGGGGCCACCGATTTGCTGGTGAATACAATCCAATCGGGTCCCTCCGTGGCAGGCAATGTCACGCTCGACAATAGCGGCAGTCGCTACACAGGGAAGACACGCATCGCCGGGACGGTGTTTTTCATCAATCCGCTGCATCACGGCGATGTGCTGAGCATGAGTCTGCTTAGCGCCGGCAGCAAGATGAACTATGGGCGTCTCGCTTACGATACCTTGATTGATGGCAAAGGCACGCATGTGGGCGGTTCGCTGTCGGCGCTGGACTATGCGCTGGGTGCACCGCTGGAAGCCCTCAAGGCGCATGGCAGCGCGCAGGTGGCGAGTCTGTGGGCCAAGCAACCGTTGGTGCGCAGCCGCGATGTCAACCTCTATGGAAAAATCCAGATTGACCGCCTGCAGCTGCGCGATCGTATCGATCTCGGGGCATTGCGGACCGACCGTCATCTGGATCACTTGACGGCGAGCCTGGATGGCGATGTGCGCGACAATTTTCTGGCCGGTGCCATCACGACCTGGAATCTGGGCGCGCACATCGGGCGGGTCGGTTTCGATGATGCGGTCGCGCAATCGGACGATGCAAAAACGGCGCGCACCGATGGCCAATATATGAAATGGACCGCGAGCGTCGCCAGGTTGCAGGGGCTGGGCCCGCAGGACACGCTGTATTTCGGGATGGCTGGCCAGTGGGCTGGCGGCAATCTGGATGCATCGCAAAAGATCAGCGCCGGCGGGCCTTACACGGTACGCGCTTACGAGGCCGGCGCCGTGTCGGGCGATAACGGCTACACCGCAACAGTCGAATGGCGGCACGATCTGTTGTCTGACGGGGCGAATCGATGGCAAACCGTTGCTTTCATCGATGGCGCCTATGTGAAGGTCAACAAGAATCCCTGGCCTGGAGCGACTTCTGTCAACACCACCACGCTCAGCGGGGCCGGTGTTGGGCTGAACTGGAGCGGGGCGCAGCAGTGGAGCGCTCAGCTGCACATCGCGGCGCCCTTTGGCGCGCGCCCGGCGCTGGCATCGGGCGTCGCATCGTGCCGCGCATCGGCCGAGATCAGCCGCAGATTCTGATCCCGCAGCAAGCTGAACCCGGCGCTACCATCGCCGGCTTGCGCCGCAGTTCCGGCAGGCTCAAACGGCTTGCTTTTCGCTCTCCAGGTTGAGCTCGGCCGCGCTGTCGAAGACCGTCATGTCGCTCTGGCCCAGCACGCGGCTGGTGACGGTGCCGGCGGTGATCGAACCGCTGACATTGAGCGCGGTGCGGCCCATGTCGATCAACGGTTCGATCGAGATCAGCAAACCGACCAGCGCGACTGGCAAATCCATCGCCGACAGCACGATCAAGGCGGCGAACGTGGCGCCGCCACCGACCCCGGCCACACCGACCGAGCCGATGGCGATGATTGCGAGCAGGGGAGCAATGAAGGCGAGCGTGAACGGATCAACGCCGACGGTGGGCGCGATCATCACCGCCAGCATCGCAGGGTAAATGCCAGCGCAGCCGTTCTGGCCTATCGTCGCGCCGAACGAGGCGGCCAGGTTGGCGATCCCTTCAGGCGTGCCCAGGCGCCGGGTCTGGGTTTGCACGCTGAGCGGAATGGCGCCGGCGCTGGAGCGTGACGTGAAGCCGAACACCAGCACCGGGAATATTTTCTGGACATAGCGCAGCGGATTCAAGCCGACACCAAGAATCATGGCCAGGTGCACGCCAAACATCAGCAGCAAGGCGCTGTAGGACGCGAGCACGAAGCTGATCAGTTTCAGGATATCGGCATAGCTGGAGTCGGCCACCACCTGTGCCATCAGCGCAAAGACACCGTACGGGGTCAGGCGCAGCACCAGCGTGACCATGCGCATCACGATCGCATGCGCCACATCGATGGCGTGCTTGAACGATGCGAACATGGTCGGCTGGGCGCGCGCGATGCCGGTCGCCGCAATGCCGATGAAGACGGAAAAGATCACCACCGCGATGGTCGACGTCTTGCGCGCACCGGTCAAATCGAGGAAGGGATTGGCTGGAATCAGGCTCAGCAGCATGTTCGGGAACGAAATCGCTTGCGCGCTCGCTTGCGCCCCTTGCATGTATTCGCCTCTGGCCACTTCGGCGGCGCTGGCTGTGAGGCCGACTGCGGTCAAGCCGAACAGCTTGGCCATCAGGATGCCGATCGCGGCCGCGACCATCGTCGTGAGCATCAAGATGCCGATCGTGATCGCGCTGATCTTGCCGAGCGAACTGGCATCCTTCAGTTTCAAGATCGCGGCGATGATCGATACCATGATCAGGGGCATGATGATCATCTGCAGCAACTTCACATAGCCGCTGCCGACGATGTCCAGATAGGTGTTGGTGGCGGCGATGACGGGTGAATTGGCGCCGTAGAAAAGATGCAGCGCCGCGCCCAGCGCGATGCCCAGGCCCAAGCCTGTGAACACGCGCACCGAGAATGATTTGTGCAGGACTTGCTGGCGATACAGCAGCGCGCATAGCGCCAGTGCAGCCAGCAGATTGAGGAGGATTGCCATGATTGCCCTTTGTTAAGCCCCGTTAATGAGATCAATGGCGGGGAGGGGGGCATTCTAGCGATATTTTTCATGCACTGCATGCGCGCACGGGCGCGAACCATGCCAACGCGACTCGAATTGGCTCGAAGTCGTTATTGATTGTCCGCTGCGCGTGAAAAAAACGTCGTGGCCGCATACAATCTGCCGCCATTGTCGTCGCTGTTGGGCGACCATTTGGCCAGGTTGACATCGATGCCATTGTTGGCTGCATACTGCCGCGCCGCGCTCTCGCTGTCAGCTTCGATGCGGACCTCGATGCTGACCTTGATATCCTTGCTGGGGTGCGCTTGCATCAAAAACTCCTCAAAGTGACTATTCTGGACTGCCTGAAAGTCGGAATCAGTCAGACTTGAAACAGTGACATGGTAGGCGTCGCAGCGTCATTTTTTTTTGATGTAGGTCAAATGATCAAACGGTATATCAAAAGCGATGCAACTTGTCGCTGCGCGCCGCACTGGCGTACTCCTCATTCCTCTTGCTGGTCCGGCAATTTCAGTTTGCCGGTATGGAAATCATATTCGTACACTTCGCCATAGCGGCCCCATTCGATGGCCACTTCCAGCACGCGCTTGGCTTCATCTGCCTTCAGGAATTCTTCCAGCAATTCGATGAACGGCTCTTCGCGCGAGGTGCCGGTTGGCTCCTGTTCCAGTTGCTGCCGGATGCGCGCCGCCAGCGGCACGTGGGTCAGCAATTGCTGACCAAATATTTCCTGGCGCAGGGTCTGGTCGGCATCAGCGTAGCGCAGGCCCAGTTGTGACAGCGCAATATCGCCTTTTTCGACGTGCGCCAGCCCGAGCAGGGCCAGCGCTTCGCAGGTCGGGAACAATTCTTCGTCCGACAAGCCTGCTTCCTCGGCCAGTTGCGGCAAGTCGGCGCGGCCATTGAACGGCGCCTGAGACAGCAGGTCGAGCACGCCTTCGATGTGGCTGACATCGGTGTCGGGCAAGTGGTAGCCCGGATGCGCCGGATGCACGGCGCCGGCGCGCGTTTCCGGGGCCTGGCGCATCGTCATCAAGCCATACACTTCATCGATCAAGGCGCGTACTTCGATCGAGTCGACGGTGCGCGGGCGCGCCAGGTCGACGCCAATTTCGCTGCTGATGCGCCCCGGTCCGCTCGACAAGATGATGATCCGGTCCGCCATCATCACCGCTTCTTCGATGTTGTGCGAGACGATCAGGATGCCGCGGGTTGGGATACGGTTGCTGTCCCACAGGTCGAGGATGTCGTTGCGCAGCGTTTCGCCGGTCAGCACGTCGAGCGCGGAAAACGCTTCATCCATCAAGAGCACGTCGGGATTGGTCACCAGGGCGCGCGCAATGCCGACCCGCTGGCGCATGCCGCCCGACAATTCGCGTGGCAGCGCGCCGCCAAAGCCGGCCAGCCCCATCAATTCGAGCATCGCATCGGCGCGTTTGGCGCGCTCAAGCGCCGCCACGCCTTGCGCTTCGAGTCCGAGTTCGACGTTCTGTTGCACCGTGAGCCAAGGAAACAGTGCAAACGACTGGAACACCATCGCCACGCCCGAGGCCGGACCGTGGATATCCTTGCCGCGATAGACTGCCTTGCCGGCGTCAGACGGGATCAAGCCCGCCATGATGCGCAGCAAGGTCGACTTGCCGGAACCGGATTTACCCAGCAAGGCGACGATTTCGCCCTTGGCCAGCGAAAAATGGACATTGTCGAGGATCAGGCGCGGCGCGCCATCAGCGCTGCGGAAGGACTTGGCGACGCCGCTCAATTCCATCAATAAATTTTCGCTCATGAATTACCCTTAAATGCGTTGCCTTAAATGCGGTCTTCGGCCAGTGCATACAATTTTCGCCAGAAAAAGCGGTTCAGCAGCATGACGAATACGCACATCACGCCTATCCCGAGCGCGATGCGCGGAAAGTCGCCGGCATCGGTCATCTGCTTGATGTAACTGCCCAGGCCATCGGCGACCAGCGTGGTCTTGCCCCAGGTGACGTATTCGGCCACGATGCTGGCATTCCACGAGCCGCCGCTGGCCGTGATCGCGCCGGTGATGTAGGCGGGGAACACCGCGGGCAGATAGACCCGCTTCCATTTCAGCCAGCCTTTCAAGCCCAGGTTGTCGGCAGCGAGGCGCAATTCGTTCGGGATCGTCGATGCGCCGGCCACGACATTGAACAGGATATACCACTGGGTGCCGAACACCATCAGCGGGCTGAGCCAGATATTCGGGTTCAGTTTCAGCGTCACCAGCATGTAGACCACGACCGGAAACATCAGGTTCACTGGAAACGCGGCCAGGAACTGGGCCACCGCCTGCACCCGCTGCGAATATTGGGGCCGCAGGCCGATCCAGACTGCAACCGGGACCCAGAACAGCGAGGCAACCGCGATCAAGAGCATCACGCGCGTGAGCGTGATCAAGCCCAGGCCCGCCACGTGGGCCGCCTCGCTCCAGCCGACATCGCTGTGGATGAACATGACCAGCCGATACAGGGCCAGCAGCGAGGCGACGATGATCAACGCATCCCAGGCGCGCGCCATCGATTTGCTCACTACCTTCGAGCGGCCCGGTTTCGATCCGGCATCTGGCGCCATGCTGAACCAGCTCAGAGCGCCGCCGAGCTTGAGCCAGAAACGGTCGGTCAAGGACCGGATCCAGCGGCTGCGCCGGCCCCAGTCGAGCAGCCATGAATGCTGCGCGCTTTCGCCCTGCGATTCCTCGAACTTGAATTTGTCGGCCCAGGCCAGCAGCGGGCGGAAAAACAGCTGGTCGTACAGCATGATGCCGGCCAACATCGCGCAGATCGCCCAAGCGATCGCGTAGCCGTTTTCAGCCTCGATCGCCACTGCGATATAGGCGCCGATGCCGGGCAGCTTGATATCCTGGCCGGCGACCGAAATGGCTTCGGCCGCAACCAGGAAAAACCAGCCGCCCGACATCGACATCATCATGTTCCACAGCAAACCCGGCATCGCGAATGGCAATTCCAGGCGCCAGAAGCGCTGCCAGCCCGACAGACAGAACACGCGCGAAGCTTCGTTCAATTCGGACGGCACGGTGCGCATCGATTGGTACAGGCTGAACGCCATGTTCCACGCTTGTGAGGTGAAAATGGCGAAAATGGCGGCACATTCGACGCCCAGCAGATTGCCCGGGAAAAAGGCAATGAAGGGCGCGATCGCGATCGCCTGGAAACCCAGGATCGGCACCGATTGCAGCACGTCCAGCATCGGGATCATCACTTTTTCGGCCGCGCGGTATTTTGATGCGATCGCCGCAAACACGAAGGCGAACAGCAGCGAACACGCCAACGCGGTAAACATGCGCAGCATCGTGCGCAGCAGGTAATAGGGCAGGTAGGACGGGTCGAGCGAAATCGGCGTCACTTGGCCGACCGTAAACGGACGCGTCATTTGCATTGCGCCAAAGGCGATCGCGCCCAGCACCGCCAGCACCAGCGGCAGCAGGATCCAGTCCCAGCGGTTGGGGCCGTTTTTGAGCAGC
>CANFGA010000100.1 GCA_947446335.1 Oxalobacteraceae bacterium
CCAGCAAGAGGCGCGCGACGATCTGGAAGTGGCGCAGGAACAGGCCAAGTTCGAATCGATGACCGAAAAGCAGATCAGCCGCGAGATCAAGCGCCTCGAAAAGACGATGCTCGATCACGCCAAGAACCTGGAATTTGAAAAGGCGGCCCAGGTGCGCGACCAGTTGCACCTGCTGAAAGAGCGCCTGTTCGGCGCCCCCGGCAGCGACAACGTGCTGCTGGGGTAACAAAGACCTTCGGCTTTATTTCCCGGCAAACATGCTGCCGCCGCTCAAAGGATAGCCCGGTGCAGGCGCGTAACTGACATCCCAGTTCGCTTTCAGCTTGATCCTGGCGGCAAACGATGCCAGGTTGCTGCGATCAAATGAACCAACATAGATCGCATTGGTCTGGTTTGCCGGGCTGACGCTGAAATCGATCGCGGTGCCGGCGCTGGTCAATTCAATGGGAATTTCGCGCGGGCTCTTGCCGCCGGTGCCCAGCCCGCCCAGCGTGATGCTGGCAAGGAATTGGCCGGGGTGGGTGATTTCGCCGGCGCTGCCATCGGCCAGTTTGCTCACCAACGTGCCCACCATCGCATAGATCACTTCTTCCTTGCCGATGCCGGCGGGCGCGCCCAGCGTGGTGCCGATGTCGGCAATCGGGCTCAGCGGTGCCGTATCGGTTTGTATCGTGACGATGGTACCAGCCTTGATATCGCGATCAGCCGTCCAGCGGAAAACGCCCTCATTGCTGATGCCGGCAAATTGGGTCGCCAGCAGGTAATCGCGATCGCTGAACGTGACCTGGGTGCCGCCGCTGATGTCTTTCAAGAAGGTGAACGCAATCGCATCGGGCGCCTCGGCATTGGCTCCGACGAACAGCAGATCGCCGATGGCCAGCTTGCTTGCCTGCCCGGCCGAAACAAAATTGAAAACATCCGCGCCAGTGATCCCTGCGTAGGCATTGCCCTTCAAATCGGTCAGCGCATTGCCATCGATGGTCAAGTGATAAGCGCCGAGATGATTGAGGCTGCTGGCGGGCGTCAGCGTGACCTGGTTGTAGGCCAGTTGCAGGCCGGCGCTCGCTGCATTGAAGACTTCGACCGCGCTGCCGTCGCCGCGGCGCAAGGTCAGGTTGCCCGCACCCAGTTTCAGCGCTTCGTCGAATTGCAGCACGAGGCGTGCATCGACCGGAACCCCGACCCGGTCATCCGCCGGTGTCGCCACCTTCAACAGCGGACCCTGACGATCGACCCGATAGGCGCCCAACTGGAAGTCAACACCCTGGAATTGCTGCTCTGCGGCAGGCAAATCCTTGGAAATGGTCGATTTCCCCGACCAGAGCGTGTCGCCATTATCCATCAGCAACTGAACCTTGCTGCCCGGCGCCACCTTGCCGTCCAAAGCGACGATGGTCTCGAAGCTGCCGGCGCTGGCCTGACGCAAGGCATCGAGGTCGTTGTCGAATTCCTGCGGCGCGCTCGATGGATTGCCATTCCAGCCGAACAGCGCAAAGTTGCGCTCGATCGACGGACTCGAGCTACCGGCCGGGCCGGCGATGATCAGGTAGTTTCCACTGTCATCGCGGTCGATCGAACGGATGCCGCGCCCGCCCAGGTCGAGTTCGATAGCCACACCGAACGCAGCCACCGAGGCGGTGCCGGCGATCAAGGCGGCATAATTAGTCAAAGGCACGATCAAGGCGCTGGTGCGGGTACCAGCGCTGGCCAGCGGCGCCCGGAACCCCAGCCACAGCGCGCTGTCATTGGGTGCGCCAACCATGCCTTCGATCGAAAAACCATCGACCCGCTCCGGCGTGATGCCGGCCGCAGCCGAACTGAAAAAACCGAAGTGATCCACGCCCAGGCCATGGGCATTGCCCCGGTCCCATGCAACGAGTTGATTTTCCAGATCGGAAAACTTGCCGACATACGTCACCCGCGTCTCGCTGCCCGTGCCTTCGATCTTCACTTCGAACAGATGGCCGCGATCGGCCATTGCATCGCCGCCATCCTTCTTGTTGCTGTGCGAACCGATCAGATAGAGTGCATCCTTGATCTTTGCACTGGCTTCCAGGTCGAGTTCCTTGGCCAGCTTCGGCCCATTCTTGCTGTAGTCCCACTGCGCCACTGCTGCGCCACCGCTGCGCGGATAGACGGATAGCGCATTGCTTTCATCATCGCCGACCAGCATCCAGTTGGCATCCAGAGCGAGCGCTGTCGAGGCATCGGACGAGCCGAACGCGGTGCCTGGAAAGGCCACATGAACAGAGAACAGCGGCAGCGACACGGCAGGCAAGGTCTCCACCACCAGCGGTGCTTCCGCCGGGGGCACCTGCGCCACAGGTGTGCCGGCAAAGTCGCTGCCGCCGCAGGCAGCCAATCCCAGCGCCAGGCCAATGGTGGCCCAGCGCGCGCGCGCTGAAAACCGGCGCGCAAGCTCGCTTGCTGCAGTATGACGATGAATCAAGAACATGGCGCAACTCCCAAAGATAAGTGACGCCATGCTACGTTACCAATGTGACACCATCATTACTTTTAAGAAATTAATTGCCATTTGATTCAGATTTGTGCCTGAACGAATGCGGCGAAGCTGGCCGGGGCCAACGGCCGGCTGTAGTAATACCCCTGCATCTCGTCGCAACCTTGCTCGCGCAGGTAAGCGAGTTGGCCTACCGTTTCCACCCCTTCGGCAATGGTTTGCAAGCCCAGACTTTTTGCCATGTGGATGATGGCGCCGACGATGGCACGGTCTTCGGAATCGGTGCAAATGTCGCGCACGAACGATTGGTCGATCTTCAGTTTGTAGACCTTGAATTTCTTCAAATGGCTCAGCGATGAATAACCGGTGCCGAAATCGTCGATCGACATCCGCACGCCGCGCTGGTGCAAGTTGTTCATCGTGGCGATCGCGCCCTGCGGATCGTGCATCGCCACGCCTTCGGTCAATTCCAGTTCCAGATACTCCGGTGGCAAGCCCTCCTCGTCCAGGATGCGCGTCACCAGGCTGGGCAAGTCGGGATGGCGAAACTGCACGACCGACAGATTGACCGCGATCACCAACGGCGCCTGACCAGCTACCATCCAGGCTTTCGCCTGCCGCACCGCCTGCCTGAGCACCCACTCCCCGATCTGCAGGATCAAGCCGCTGTCCTCGGCCACCGGAATGAATTCGGCTGGCAGCACTGTGCCCAGTTCGGCATTGGTCCAGCGCAGCAGTGCTTCGGCGCCGCTGACGCAACCATCTTGCAACGACACTTGCGGCTGGTAATGCACCTCGAATTGTTCGAGTTCGAGCGCGTGACGCAGCGCATTGGCCAGTTGCAAGTTGCGCGCCGAACGCAGCTGCATTTCAAAGGTGAAGAAGCGATAACCCTGGCGCCCTTCCTGCTTGAGTCGGTACATCGCGGCATCGGCATTCTTGAACAGCGTTTCCATATCGGCACCATCGACTGGAAAGAGCGCGATCCCGATCGATGCGGTCACGCTCAGATTGTGCGGGCCAATCTGGAATGGCGTGTTCATGACGTCCAACAACTTCTGCGCCGCGCTTGCCGCACCCTGTGCATCCAGGCCATAGAGCAAGAAACTGAATTCATCGCCACCCATACGCGATACCGTATCTTCATCGCGCAATGCGGCGCGCAGGCGCCCGGCCAGTTCTACCAGCAAGGCATCGCCGACGCTATGCCCGAGGGAGTCATTGATGTTCTTGAAATGATCCAGATCGAGACAGATCACGGCTACCGATTGGCCGCTGCGCTGCGCCAGACCGAGCGCATAATGAGCCCGGGCCTGCAACTGAAGGCGGTTCGGCAAGCCGGTCAGCGCATCGAAATGCGCCAGATACTGTACTCGTTGGTCGGCTTCTTTGCGGCGCGCCTCGAGCGCAAAACTCTTCAAGGCAAAGTCGATGTCGGTCGCCATCTCCACCAGCAACTGGCGCGCATTTTCATCGAAGGCGTGGCTCACGCCGGCATAGGTGCTCAAAAAACCGATGATCGCGCCATCGCGATGCAGCGGCAGCGCCGCCGATGCGGCCCATCCGAACCGTGCGCCGCGCTCGCGCCAAGGGCCACTGGCCGGGTCGTGCATGAAATCCTGGCACCAGAACGGCGCACCACGCAAAAACGCCAGGCCGATCGGACCGGAACCTGACGGCAAATCCGGATCCAGAGAAATATCGATCCCGTCCAGATAGTCGGTGCCGCTGCCGAACGAGGCGACCGGCCGCACCTGCCGGCCATCCTCGCCTAGCAAGCCTATCCATGCCATCTTCATCCCGCCATGCACGACGATGGCGCGGCAAATCTGGGCAAACAGGTCGCTCTCGCTGGTGCAGCGCACGATCGACTGATTGCACTGACTCAAGGCGGCATACAACTGGGTCAGGCGCTGATTCTTCGCTTGTGCGGCATCGCGCTCTGCATGGCTGCTGGCCAGCTTGGCTTGCGTTTCCGAGAGCCAGCCAAGGACGCTCTCTTGCATGCCGCCCGGCACTGGAAAGCCCGATGAAAAATCGCCCCGTCCGAGACGGGCAATCAGATCATGCAATTGGTCGACTGAGGCGCCCAGTATCGAATGCAACTTGCGCTTGGTGCGCCAGAGCATGAAGGCCAGCAACACGCAAAACAGCATGAAGACGATGCGCATGCGCAGCGCATCGTACTCGGCCGCCAGCACCAGCGCTTGCGTGCGCCGGTCAGCCATGCTGCGAAACTCCCCGATCGGCGCCATGATGGCGGCCTTGGCAACATGGTAGGCGCCGTCGTGCAGCATCAGAACAGCAGCGGCCCTGACTGCAGCCGTGACTGCAATGTGACGCTCTGGATCAACCATCGCCATCGCAGCCAGTTCGGTCGCGGTCAATGCATCCGAATTCACCTTCGCCTGAGCCAGACTGGCGAACTCTTGTTCGGTGAAGCCATTGCGTCGCATCAAGTCCAGCAACGCAACTGGCGCTCCCATGCCACGCGGGCGCTGGTCATCGCTCAGCACCAGGTCCCAATAGATATCGTCGTAGCGCAAGGGCCGCGCCGTCCTGCCATCGCGGATGTCGAGTATTTCCTGATAACGGACGCGGTAAAAGGCATCGCCAGTCACGGCATAGGTGCGTGCCATACGCGTCAGATCGTCCGACGACTGGCGCAATTCGTCGGCCAAGAGCAAGGAGCTCTGGCGTATCCGATGAGAGCGATCCAGTTGCTTTTCGGTGTAGACATACGATGAAAAGAGTCCGGCGAACAACAACAGCATGCCCAGCATCAACCAGATATGATGCGAGAAGCGGGACAACTTGCTGATGTTTTTTTTCATGACAGGCTCTTCGACTCGGCAGTTCAGCACGCGATGGTCAAGATCGCAGCGGCGCAAACAGATTATGACGGGAAATCTTCAGTCGATGGCAATAAAATAATATTAGCAGGAAACTCAGTCGCCCAGCGCTATCGTCGCCGCCAGCGCCACCTTGCCCGGCGCCTCGTAATGGGCCAGTATCGATGCGCGCGCGGGATCGCTGGCGGCTTGCTGCAGCAGCGTCATCAGATACGCGATCGATGCGCCATCGAGCGCGGCGAATGGATCGTCCAGCAGCGTGACGGGGGCGTTTGATGCGAAGGCAGCCGCGAGCCAAACCTTGCGCCGGGAGCCGCTCGAGAGCATGTACAGGCGCTTGTCCAGATGCGGCGCCAGCGACCAGCCGGCGATCAATTCAAGCAATGCCTGGGCATCAAAAGCGGGGTAGCGGCTCGCCAGCGCCGCAAAATAGTCGCGCGCACTGAGTTGGTCGAACTCTTCCGAGCGCGGATCGACCCAGAACACTTGCGCTCGATACGCCTGCGCCTGACGGCCCAAGTCGATGCCATTGATCTGCAACTGCCCGGCAGACGCGGCCAATTCGCCCGAGAGCAGGCGCAACAGGGTGCTCTTGCCGCAGCCATCGCCGCCCTGCACCAGCGTGACGCCGGGTCCGATGCGGGCCGACCAGTTCTCGAACAAGGTGCGTTGCGGATAAGAGAAGTGCAAGCCGTCAGCCTGCAACAAGATCGAACTGATCGGGGGTGCGATGGAAGTCATTGCGTGCTATGCCGGTGATGAAAACAGGCACGATGATAGTACAGCGCGCCGGCTTCAGGTAAACCCGGCGCGCTTGGCTGCTTGCTTGCCAGCTTACTTCGCTGGCGGCTGAGACGACAGACGGCGGCCAAGGCTGACGGCGTAGGCGATCGGGCGCGACAGCAAGACCGGGTCAGCCGAAGGCGCGATGCCATCGGGCAACAGCAACGGATTGAACGCCAGTTTTGCCTCGGCTGCCTTGTTGTCTTGCACCATTTGGTCCAGGCTCAGCACACCGAGTTCGATCTGTGGCCGTTCATCGGGCCACACTGCGGTGCCGTCGTTGACGTTATCGCCCTTGGCAGCGAGTTGCGCGCTGATGCGAAATTGCACCGGGCCCTTGGCCAGTCGTTGCGGCAATTCATCCATCAGATAATTCGGCGCTGCAGTTTTCACTTGCGCATCGGTCAACGCCTGCATCCCGGCCACTGGCGTGATGCGGTAGCGCGCATACTGGCTTTCGCCCTTGGCGTTGGTGAACTGGAAGGCATTGACGCCGAAGAAAGCGAGCGTGGCGAAACTGACTGGCGCCGGTTTTGGCGTACTGACAAATTTCTTGGCAGCAGGGTGAGTAGCCAGAAATTGCTCGACCGGGGTCGGTTTCGGAGAATCGGGCTTGGTCGCGGCGACCGAATTGAGAAACAGCAGGAAGTCTTCCGGCGTGGCCACTGGAAAGCCGTTGTGGGAAATGCTGACGATATCGGTCATGCCGCCACCGGGCAGGTCGAAACGGATCGCGATGCCGTGCGGACTGGCGTTGGGCGCGGCATCGGCCAGCGTCGGGACCCCGGTCGTATTCGAAAAGCGCACGGTCACTGGCGTGCCTTTCAAGAAATGCGGTGCCTTACTCAGTGTTGGCGCTTGCGCCGATGGCGTGAAGCTGCCGGTCAGCACGATGCCCTTGGCGTGGTTGGCGCGCAAACCCGGGTACGGGCCCTTGGCCAGCACCGTCATCGTATCGACTATTTTTTCATGCACGCTGACATCGCGCGCAGCCTGGTCGGCCGCATGCGCAGGCACTGCCAGCGTCCATGCGCCAGCGAGCAACAGCGCCATTGAGTTACGGATCTTCGGATAACGGTTATGCGTGGGTCTCAAGGAAACTCCTGGGGTAATTTTGTGAATGAATGTTGCTCTATCAAACTATACGCAGCCGGCAGAGCTTCGGATTCAACTATCGAACCTCGCGCCGCAAGTCGAAGGCGCTGCGCAACAGCGCATGCAAGCCCCACAATAGCAGCAATGGGATCAACAGTGTTTCCAATAGGAAAATCACCATCAGCTTGACCATGTGCTCGGTCGCTTGTTCGGCGGATTTTTTCAGATTGTCGAAATAGATCTTCAAGTCAGCGCCCTTGGGTACCCATTCCCTGATCCGATCGAACATGCCCGGCGCTGGCACCGAGCCCGCTGCCGGCTGTTCCAGGCTGGCGACCTGGCCGCTGATCCGGTCGACCGCACGCTGGCTGGCAGCGTAGTCGGCAGCGAGGAACTTTTGCGACAACGCATCCGATGCCAGCACCACGACCGGTATCGCAAAGCGCAGCAGCAGCAACAGCAGCAGCAGTTTCGATAGCCAGAGTGCAGGCGGAGCTGGCCGCAAATGGCAAAGCGCCCACGCAAGCGCGGCGCCAGTGAGCAGCAGCGAGATCGGCCAGTAGCTGCTCATCGCGATCAGAAACTTCTGGACCCCGAAAGCGACACTGGCCACCAGCATCAGGTCGGCAAAGTTGCCCACCAAGTCATTGAGCGGCACCAGGATCTGGCCCGGCGCCAGCGTGACCCCCATCCCCAGCGGCGTGAAATCGACCTCGGTACCCTGCACCACGGAGATGGCGCCATTGAGCGCGCGCGCAGTCGCAAAGCTGATCAAGGCCCGTTTCAGGCCGGCATCGACCTGGCTGGTCGCGCTCTGGTCCAGCGTGCCCAGCCACGAACCGGCCAGCATGGCCAGCAACAACAGCGTCAGCAGCGTCGTCCGCACGATCTTCATGGCAACTCCTTGAATTGGGTGGTTCCGCCCACCACCGGGCTGGCCGGCTGCTCCTTGCGCGAGCCAAACATGTTGGCATAAGCCCAGGTGAATTCGGCACCCATCAAAAAAATCTGGGCCGAGTAATAGACCCACACCAGCACCACGACCAGCGAACCGGCGGCGCCAAAGACCGAGGTCACGCCGCTCTTGCCGATGTAGAGTCCGATCAGGAATTTCCCTACCGTAAACAGCAACGAAGTCACGCAAGCGCCGACCCAGACATCGGTCCAGTCAACTCTGGCGCGCGGCATGGTCTTGTAAATCATCGCAAACACGGTGGTCGTAAACAGATAGCTGACCAGCACGTTGATCGCATTGGCCAGCACTTCCCAGTCGGCAACCAGCGGGCCCCACAGCCGTCCCATCGCCGCCAGCGCCGCGCTCGCCACCAGCGACACCATCAACAGGAAACCGATGCCCATGATCATGCCGAAAGAGAGCAGCCGCGCGCGCAACAAGTTCCACAGTCCACTGCGATTTCTTCTGGGTGCGCGCCAGATCCGGTCCAGCGCATCTTGCAATTCGCCGAACACGGTGGTGGCGCCGATCAGCAGCAAACCGGCGCCGA
>CANFGA010000101.1 GCA_947446335.1 Oxalobacteraceae bacterium
CGGTTGCTGCAGCACCTGGGCCAGCACCGCGCCTGCGCTCAGCACCAGCGCCACGGCAACGACCAGCGCGCGCCGCCGCAGCGGGCGCGGCGCATCGTCAGCGGTATTGGACGCATCGCGAGCGTGATCGGGTGGAGTTGTCATGTTATTTGCTGTCATCGCATCAAAAATAAACGGATTGCCTGACGGGCGGGCAGCATGCCCGTCCCGCGGAGTTGGCGCTTGGCCATTCGTTGCTGAGTGAATAAATCTGGCAGATAAATCAGGCAACGTGCAGCATGCGGATATATAGCCGGCATGGCCGTGTCAGGGCAAGCTACCCTCTATTGTAAACTGATTAAGCATGGCACACCCGAGTGCGCGGCAATCGGGTGGCGGTGACATCACTGCATCGGGTCAGAAATGACGCTGATCCGGTGCCGGTGGCGTCCATTGATAGAGCCAGGTTTCGGTCAATGGCTGGCCATCAACGGCCAGATAGACCCGCACATCGATCGGTTCGATGCTGTCGTCGGTCGGCTTCAGGTCGAACATGATCCGGTAGCCGTCGATCGCAGCGAGCGGGCGCGCCGAACTGACTTCGATTTCGCCGCGCGAAGCCGTGATCACCGGCACCGGCTTGGCATCCTTGCCCATCAATTGCAGATCGCCGCCGCTGAAATCGACGGCGAAGCGCCATGAATAATAACGGCGCTTTTGCCCGATCACGCCGCCCATGCCGGTGCGCGTGGCTGCCACCGTGGCCAGTTTCGGGACCACCGGCATCTTGCTGCCCCAGTGCAAACGGTAGGAAAACAGATGCTCCTGGCCCGCCTCGATTTGCTGCGCCGGATTCCAGAAACAGACGATATTGTCGAACGTTTCGTCGGCGGTCGGTATTTCGACCAGTTGCACCGCGCCTTTGCCCCAGTCGGATTTTGGCTCGACCCAGACACTCGGACGGCGCTCGTAAAACACGCCGTCATCTTGATAATGGTCAAAATTGCGATCGCGCTGCAGCAAGCCGAAGCCGCGTGGCTGCTCATCCTGGTAGCTGTTGAAGCGCAAGCGTGCCGGATTGGTCAGCGGTCGCCAGATCCATTCGCCATTTCCTCTGAGCATGGACAAGCCATCGGAATCGTGGATTTCGGGCCGCCAGTCATTGCCAGCGGCGATGCGGCGGTCGTTTTCGCCATACTGGAACATGCTGGTGAGCGGCGCGACGCCGAGCCGCTCGATGCTCTTGCGCGGATAGAGCGCGACATCGACATCCATCACCATCGTCGCTGCCGGCTGAATCTGGAAACGATAGGCGCCGGTCACGCTGGGCGAGTCCAGCAGCGCGTAGACCACCAGGGTGCTGGAATTCTTGCCTGGTTTCTCCAGCCAGAAACTGGTGAAATTGGGGAATTCTTCGGGGCGCGGCATGCCGCAATCGATCGCCAGGCCGCGCGCCGAGAGTCCATATTGCCAGTCTGAACCAACCGCGCGGAAATAACTGGCGCCCAGGAATGCCGTGATGTCGCGCTCCAGATCGGTATGAAAATTGACTCGAAAGCCGGCAAAACCCAGGTCTTGCGGCATCTTTTCGCCATGCACACCGCTTTTTCCATAATTGAACATCGCAGGGTCGTAGGCCAGTTCGCGCGCCTGGCCCTGGTTCAATTCAAAAATCTTGACCGGGGACTTGAAAAAAAGACCGAGGTGGAAAAATTTGGCTTGAAAACGCAATTGCTCGTCCGACCAGAGCGCGTGATCGGCGCGGTACTGGATCGCCTGGTACTGATCCCAGTCCAGTTTGCTCACTTCGTCCGGAATCGTGTTGGTGGGGGCCTGGTAGGCTTGCGTCGCAAGTTCCCTGGCGCGGCCCTTGAGTCCTGCGTAGTCGAATGCTTGCGGCTTCCCCAGAAATTTCAGCGGGCCAGTCGCATTTGCGGCGGCCAGCAAGGACTGGGCTGGAAAACCGGCGGCAGCAAGTGCCGCCGATGCCTTCAGAAAATCGCGTCGTTGCATGGGTTTCCTTGAGTCTTTGATCGGTCTATCGGGGGCAAATGTCTGTACGGCACAGTCTGCTTCAATCTTGCAGCTTACACCAGAGCGGGGCGATCGCCGGGCACGTTACTTGATGGAAAGATTGAATCTTCGGGTGCGCCTAGCGTTGCTTGAGTGGCGCGAGTTTGTCCCGCATCAACAGGCTGGGGGGCTGTGCGCCAGCACAATATGAAAAGGGTTTTTCAGGGTTTTCAGGATTTTCAACCCCATGCCTGCTTCAAGAAAGAAGGACAGAGATGCGTGCGACCGACTCGACCAATCAAGACCAAGACCATGTGCGCTGGTTTTCCGATCTGGGCATCGCTGATGTGGCACTGGTCGGCGGCAAGAATGCGTCGCTGGGGGAAATGGTGCGCGAACTGGCGCCCAAGGGCGTCTTGCTGCCCAATGGCTATGCGATCACGGCAGCAGCCTATCGCCATGTGCTGGACCAGGCCGATGCCTGGCCGCGTTTGCATGCGGTGCTCGATGGGCTGGACGTGACCGATGTCGACGACCTGGCGCGGCGCGCTGCGCAAGCGCGCGCCATCGTCCTTGATGCGCCACTGCCGGACGATCTGGCCGCTCAGATCCTCGCCGCCCATGTGCGTCTCGAAGCCCAATACGGCGCGCAATTGACGGTGGCGGTGCGCAGTTCAGCCACCGCAGAAGACTTGCCGACGGCCAGTTTTGCCGGCCAGCACGATACCTTCCTCAACATCGCCGGCGGCAGCAGCCTGCTCGATGCGGTGCGGCGCTGTTTTGCCAGCTTGTTCAACGATCGCGCAATCAGTTACCGGGTCGAGCATGGTTTCGATCATTTCAAGGTATTTTTGTCGGTCGGCGTGATGAAAATGGTGCGCTCGGATCTGGCCTCGGCTGGCGTGATCTTCACGCTCGATACCGATACCGGCTTTCGCGATGTGGTATTCATCACCGGCGCTTATGGCCTGGGAGAAAATGTGGTCCAGGGCAGCGTCGATCCGGATGAATTCCATGTCTTCAAGTCGACCTTGCTCAGCGGCCACCGGGTCGTCTTGCGCCGCACGCTGGGCGCCAAGCAGATCAGGATGGTGTATGCAGAAGAGGGCGGCAGTTTCGGCTCGACATGCGCCATGATGCGCGGCACGACGTGCAACCTGGTCACGGCACCTGAGGATCAGCGCCGTTTTTGTCTGGCCGATGAAGAAGTGTTGCTGCTGGCCGAGGCCGCGTTGAAGATCGAAGAGCATTACAGCGCCAAAGCCGGTCATCCGATGCCGATGGATATCGAGTGGGCCAAGGATGGCATCGATGGCCGGCTCTACATTGTGCAAGCGCGCCCCGAAACGGTCGCATCGCAGAAGACCTTGACGATGTTCGATGAATATGTGCTCGAGCGCAGCGGCGAGGTGTTGATCGCCGGGCGCGCCGTGGGCACCCGCGTGGCCTCGGGCAAGGCGCGCGTGATCACCGACGTGGCGCAATTGAACCAGTTCCAGCGCGGCGAGATCCTGATCGCCGACGCGACGATGCCGGACTGGGGGCCGGTGATGAAAATGGCGGCGGCGATCGTGACCAACCGCGGCGGACGCACTTGCCATGCGGCGATCGTTGCGCGCGAACTCGGCATCGCTGCCGTCGTCGGTTGCGGCCATGCAACGCTGGCGATCAAGAGCGGCGACGACATCACCGTCTCGTGCGCCGACGGCGAGATCGGCCATGTGCATGCCGGCATTCTTCCATTCAAGAAAATCAGCACCGATCTCGCGGCGCTGGGCAAGCCGGCCACGCAGTTGATGCTCAACATCGGCAATCCGGACAGCGCTTTTCAAGCGAGCTTCTTGCCTTGCGACGGAGTCGGCCTGGCGCGGATGGAATTCATCGTCGCCGAGCACATCAAGGTGCACCCGATGGCGTTGGCGCATCCGGAACTGGTGGAGGATAAAGCGACACGCGACCAGATAGCGCGCCTGACAGCCTTGCACGCTTGCCCGGCCGACTATTTCATCCGGCAACTGTCCGAGGGCGTGGCCACCATCGCTGCGGCATTTTATCCGCGTCCGGTCATCGTGCGCATGTCGGACTTCAAGACCAATGAATATGCCAGTTTGTTGGGCGGATGCTGGTTCGAGCCGCGCGAAGAAAATCCGATGCTCGGCTTTCGGGGCGCGGCGCGCTATGCGCATCCGGCGTATGCAGAAGGCTTTGCGCTCGAATGCCGGGCCATGAAAAAGGTGCGCGGCGAGATGGGGCTGAGCAATGTCAAGCTGATGATCCCGTTTTGCCGGCGCATCGCCGAAGCCGAGCGGGTCTTGCAGGCGATGGCAGCGCATGGCCTTGAGCGCGGCGTGGATGGTCTTGAAATCTATCTGATGTGCGAAATTCCCAACAATGTGCTGCAGATTGATGCCTTTGCAAAGCTGTTCGATGGCTTTTCGATCGGCTCCAACGACCTCACTCAGCTGGTGCTGGGCGTCGATCGCGATTCCGAAATCGTCGCTTTCGATTTCGATGAGCGCGATGCCGGCGTCAAGGAAATGATCCGGCTCGCGATCGAGGGCGGGCAGCGCAACGGGCGCCATGTCGGCATTTGTGGCCAGGCGCCATCGGATTATCCGGAGTTCGCGCGCTATCTGGTGCAGCACGGCATCGATTCGATCAGCCTCAATCCCGACACCTTGATCAAGAGCACGCGCCAGATACTGGAAGTGGAACAAGGACTGGCGCACATGCTGCGCCCGGCAAGTTGACCAGTGAAGTACAAGACGATACAGGGAGCAATGGCATGGACCAGACATTGAAAAACGAACCGATTTCGGCCATGCTGGATCAGCCCTTGATCAGCGTCGATATCGACGACACGGTCGATCAGGTCGAGGCGGCATTGGATGCGCATCATGTTTCGGCGGTACCGGTCATCGATGGCGCTACCGGCCTGGTGATGGGGCTCATCAGCGCGCGCGACTTGATCCGCTTCCACGCCGACAAGAAGGATGGCGGCGCGCTGCATGCATGGGAAATATGCCGCTACAAGCCGGTCGAAGTCGATCCCGGCGTGTCGGTGGCCGATGTCGCCAGGCTGATGGTCGCGCGCGCGATCCACCACGTCGTCGTGACCGACCATGGCCAGGTCAAGGGCATCGTATCGTCGCTCGACTTCGTCAAGCGTTACCTGCGCGGCGAACCAGCCTGATCTTTCGGGTTGAACCGCACGCAATCCGGCACTTTTCATTCCCAAGCGCAACGACAGCAGGTTCGCTGCCGATGTGAACCTGCCGCCCTGCGCTGGCGCGCGTCCTTGTCGCGTGCGAAAAGCACCACACATTCCCATCGATACTTTACTTTTGGTCGCTGTCATGGAATACCATGTGCATCGATCAGAAGTGTCTGATTGAAATCTTGCTTGACCATGGCATCAGCCATCCAGAAAAGAACCATGAACGACTCATTGACTGCAAAATCCTCGGCTGCAAAATCCCCGGCTGCAAAATTTCCCCACTCCGATATTCTGTACGGCCCACACCGCCCCGAATTGCTGGTCGATGAAGCCCTGGCCGATCTGCTCGAAGCTTCTGCGCTGCGCACTCCGGATCACGCGGCACTCATCTTTGGCACGCGCCAGCTCAGCTACCTTGAATTGAACCAGCAAGCCGATCTGGTCGCCTCGCGGCTGATCGACGCCGGCGTGGGGCCGGGCCAGATCGTCGGGCTGTGGCTGCCGCGCGGCATCGATCTGCTGGTGATGCAAGCGGGCATCGCCAAGGCTGGCGCGGCCTGGTTGCCGGTCGACCAGGATACGCCGGTCGAGCGTTTGCAAGTGTGCCTCGACGATGCCAAGGCCGCTGGCGTGGTCAGTTGTGCGCAGTTTGCGCCGCATCTGTTGGGCGCCAGCTTGCCGGTCTGGACCTGTGAAGACTTGCTGGCGCCAATGCCAAAAGGCACCGAACTGGCGCGGCGTGGAATCGTGCAGCCGACCGATCCGGCCTATGTGATCTATACCTCGGGCTCGACCGGCAAGCCGAAAGGGATATTGATTTCGCAGCGCAGCATTTGCCACTTCTTGCGCAGCGAGAATGCCGTGCTCGGCGTCAATGCCGATGATGTCGTCTACCAGGGTTTTTCAGTCGCCTTCGACATGTCGTTCGAGGAAATCTGGATTTCCTACCTGGTCGGCGCGACCTTGTGGATCGCTCCCAAGGAAGCGAGCGTCGATCCCGAAATATTGCCCGGTTTGCTCACGGCAAACCGGGTCAGCGTGCTGCATGCGGTGCCGACGCTGCTGGCGCTGTTCAACGCCGATATTCCGGGTTTGAGATTGATCAATCTGGGTGGCGAGATGTGTCCCGATGCGCTGGTGGCACGCTGGGACCGGCCAGGTCGCCAATTGTTCAATACTTATGGGCCGACCGAAGCGACGGTGTCGGCCAGCCTGGCCCAATTGAACAAAGGCCATGCGGTGACGATCGGCACGCCGCTGCCCAATTACGGCTTGCTGGTGATCGCGGTTGACGATGACGCGTCCCTGACGCCGGCCTTGCGCCTGTTGCCGCGCGGCGACACCGGCGAGCTGTGCATCACCGGTCCCGGGCTGGCCGACGGCTATCTGGGCCGACCTGACCTGAGCGCAGAAAAATTCTTGCCCAACCCCTGGGCCTGCGGCGCCTGGGATGCGCGGCTGTACCGCACCGGCGATCTGGCCCGGATCGATCTCGAAGGCTCGGTTCAATGCCTGGGACGCGCCGATGACCAGGTCAAGATCCGCGGCTTTCGCGTCGAACTCGGTGAAATCGAAGCGGTGCTGGCGCAACAGGAAGGCGTGGGCACGGTCGCGGTGTTGCTGATCCACCGCGACGGCATGGACCAGTTGGTCGCTTTCATTGTCCCGGAAAATGCGCTGGACAAGCCCGGCGTGGGCGCGCTGCGCAGTGGCCTCGGTGCGCTGCTGCCGCAATACATGGTGCCGGGGCGCTTCGAGATGCTGGATGCGATGCCGCGTCTGACCTCGGGCAAGATCGATCGCAAGGCGCTCAAGGCGCTCCAGCTCAATGCCGCGGACAGTGGCGCAGCGCAAGGTTCCGACTTGCCCGAGACACCGTCCGAAGTGGCCTTGTTTGCGGCGCTGGCTGACCTGTTTCCGGGCCAGCCAGTCTTGCGCGAGGCGGATTTTTTCTCAGACCTGGGCGGTCATTCCTTTCTTGCCGCCCGCCTGGCATCGAAGCTGCGCCTCGACCCGCGCTACGCGCATGTGACGGTGCGCGACATTTACCAAAATCGGCAGATCGGGCGCATCGCCGCGGTGCTGGCCGACACGCCCGAAGGCGGTTTCGCGATCGAACAGGACTGGACGCCGCCATCGAGCGTGCAGCGCTGGCGCTGTGGTTTGGCGCAGGCGGCAGCCGTGCCCGGTCTGGTCGCCTTGCACATGGCGCAGTGGCTGGCGCCGTTTTTCACTTACCATTTTTTCACCGGGGATCCTGGCGACTCGATCCCGCTCGCGGTCGCCGCCTCGGTCGGCGTGTTCCTGATCGTCACGCTGTGCGAATTTTTGATCGCGATCGGCGGCAAATGGCTGATCGCCGGTCGCTTGAAAGCTGGCAGTTATCCGCTGTGGGGCGTCACTTATTATCGCTGGTGGCTGGCCGACAGGCTGGTCGAGGCGGCGCCGGCCTATCTGCTGAGTGGCTCGTCCTTGTATGCGTGGTGGTTGCGCGCGCTGGGCGCTTCGGTCGGCCTTGACGTGATCATCGGTTCGGTGACGCTGCGCGCGCCCGATCTGCTCACGATCAAGAGTGGCGTGAGCATCGGCAATGCGGTCAACCTGGAAAACGCCCGCGTTGAGCGCGGTCGTTTGCTGTTAGGTCCTATCACGCTGGAAAAGGATGCCTGCATCAGTTCGTATGCGGTATTGGAAGGCAATACATCGGTCGCCGAGGCCGGTCACCTCGAAGGCCAGTCGGCGCTGGCCGATGGCCGATCGGTGCCCGCTGGTCGCATCTGGAGCGGTTCGCCGGCGGCCGATATCGGCGCCTTCGATCCGCTGCAGCAGCCACCGAGGCCTGGCGTGGGCAAGGCGCGGCTGGCGCTGGAGGCGCTGTTTTTCATCTTTGGCATCTTGTTGATCGTCACGCTGTTTTTCATGCCGGTATTTCCTACCTTTGTTTTGATCGACATCCTCGATGAAGCCAATTTCTTGTCCTGGCTGCAGGGCAATCAACTCTGGATGCAACTGGCGCGCTATTTCGTGCTGGCCTTGCCGGCCAGCATCGTGCTGATCGTGCTGACGGCGCTGGTATCGGCCGCGATCCGCTGGACCGTGCTGCCCAAATTGAAAGCAGGGCGCTCCAAGGTGCACAGCAACACTTATTGCGCCAAATGGCTGGTCAGCCAGATCCAGGAATCGAGTTTGATCGTGCTGCACGGCATTTACGCAACCGTCTACGCGCCATCCTGGTATCGGCTGCTGGGCGCCAAGGTCGGGCGCAACGCGGAAATTTCGAGTGCGCTCGGCGTGGTGCCGGACATGCTGACGCTGGGCGACGAAACCTTCATCGCCGATGCGGTGATGCTGGGCGACGAGCAGATCGATGGCGGCTGGATGACGATGCAGCCGACGGTGGTCTCGCATCGCAGTTTTGTCGGCAATGGCGCCTACATTCCCGATGGCACGATCTTGCCGGAAAA